>CAZPUX010000001.1:0-17706 GCA_964589865.1 uncultured Candidatus Saccharibacteria bacterium
ATTCCTTCACCATCGATTTGTTGGTGCCTGAGCGGTACCAGTACCTGCGGTACATATCATCAGACGGCGCAGTGTGCGCCAGTTGTACCAAACCTGATTCAGGCGCGAGCATCATTTTGAGCTCGACTTTTTTATCCTCGGAAGGCGACGGTTCATCAGGCGGAATGAAATCCGAAATGAAAAGATTTCCTAATGTAAAAAGGGGAACCAAGGGTTCTCCGGAAACACGGCACGTGGTTCGCTCAGGTATTGCCATAGATGAGACGATAGCAGGGAAAAATGCTCGCGTAAAGTTATTGCTCTCATGATACACTTTTTTGAAATGATTACCGCAGACGAGTTGGCAGTACTTAAAAAATCTTTTGCAGAAGACGGATATGTGGTGGTGCGCGGAGTTGTCCCTAAAGACGGCCTTGAACGCTTGCGCATCGCTATTTTAGAGGAGTTTGCACGTACAAAAAATTCGGGACAGCTTTTTGTTGCAGGAGGTTCAATTGCCGGACATTTAAATTGTTTCCCTGGGGAAGGGGCGCGGTTTGCCTATGAGGCGCTTCGTCGGGAAGGCATTTTAACTGCACTCAAAGAGCTGTTCCCGAAGCTTGTGCCTACTCTTAAGGTTGGCTGTAACTTCAATTTACCTAGGAGCGTCGTGCAGCATTATCATACCGACGGCGCATTTATGAAGGAGTTTATTGAATGCAATGTGGCCGTGGTTGATACCGATCTTGAGAATGGCGCCATTGATGTCGTGCCGGGAACGCATACTAAGTTTTACAAATATTGGCAATTTGCATTAGAAGCTCCATACAAGCGCAGTAAGCGTATTCCGCTAAAGCAGGGAGATATTCTTATTAGAACCTCAAACCTGTGGCATCGCGGAATGCCGAATAAGAGTTCCGAGGCTCGCCCGATGCTGGCGTTTACGTGGGAAAACAGTAAAGATACCGGCGAGGATCCTTTTGCGGCAGAGGAAGGAAAAATTGTGTTTAAGAAAAATTGGTATCGTACTGATTTTCTGGGTCAGTTGCGGGAGCGCGCATATGTGGTGGCACCCTTTACCTATTCGGCGTACCGCTTTGTCAGTTCGTTTTTCGGAAATCGCGGTTACGCCTCTTACTGATTCATTCATCTTTAATAAAAGCTCCGTATCTCGTTATCCTTGCGGATAAAAATGAGATTCATAAGATTCAAGTACCGGCTTTTCTTGTGGTACGAAATTTCCGCAATATCAAAGAGAGCAAATCCGCGCTCATATAAATGGGCCACTATTCCGCCGAATGTTGCTGAATTCTCATTGCGGAGGATTACCGTTGCCTCAATGATTACGGCTTCGGTAGCTTTAAGTGCCTCTTCCGCTCCGTGAAGAACGTCCAATTCAGCTCCCTCAACGTCCACTTTTAATATGTAAGGACCGGAAAATCCGCGTTTTTTAAGTATGGTATCGAGTGTAAAACAAGGAAGAATAGAGCGTTTCGCAGAATCCGTTTTCCGTTCGTATTTGGAAGCTTTACCTCTGTCACCCGATTCACGCGTAATAAAACTTTCTTCACCATCATGGTCGCCACAAAATACTTTTTCAACTGCAGCGTTCATTTTTTTACCGAATATTTCAAGTTGTTCAGAGTAGGCAGGGTTTGCCTCGATCAGAAGGTATTTGTAAGTAGAGGAAGGAAATGCGGCCCACAGTTCCGGCGTGCCGTCAGCAATACCGATATCGATGACGACACGGGGCGAGCGGAGAACTTGTTTTAGGCGAGTAAAGCTTTCGGGGAATAGCCTTCCTCCCGAATAGATACTTCTAATTTCAGAATTAAACGGACGCAGAAGTGCGTTGAACATTTTTTTAATCACTCTTTTCATGTTTCTATCATACGCAACGCATCTGTGCGGATATTACCCGCATTGATTGATGCGGTAAGCTCTTCACGCGACACAGCCCCCGCACCGAGTGCGTCTTTCAAAAGAGAGAAGAAAAACCTTTCTATGTTTTTATCAGGATGAGGTTTGTAGTGCGTAGGGTATTTACCGAGGAGTTTGTGAACGGGTTCGCGGGGGATGATGCCAAAGTATTTCGGCATAGCGCTTAGAGTAAAATCTATCGGCAATCCGGTCTTCCATGGCTGAGTGAGTCGAGTCGTGGTGTGAAGCATTTTTGTTTCGTTGTTTAAAATATCAAGAGAATTCCAAATGCGGGGGACTTCTTTGATTTCCGTTTCCGTGCGCAATTGCGCTATTTCTTCGTAGGTTCTTTTTCCTGTCGCGATATCATTTAGCATTTCTGAGATTTTCCAATGTGTGAGTTTTGCACAATCCAAAACCATTACACTACTGTCCCACGCATCTTTTTTCCTACACGCGGCAATCGCCGCGTTTCCTAAATCAATATCAACAAGTGCACCGATATCGGAAAGCGCGAATATATCAGGATCAATAACCACTGCGCGGCCACGGTACCCCATCAATTCCGGCGGCATAAAACGGGTAAGGGTGAACGATTGCAGGTCGCCCGAGAGTGAGAACGGAGCGTAGCCTTTACGGTAGGGTTTGCCCTCAAACGCCTGGAATGCGGGCATTTTTTCAACTTCCATGATTGTAATCGGGATACCGCGCTCTTTGGCGCCACCGCGCGTCTGGAGGGCGTAGCGGGCCAGTTTTGCCCCTATAATCTGCTTCCTGTTGGCCTGGATAAAAATTCCTTTTTGCATTGGTGGTATCAGTATAACGGCTCAATTTATCGCAGGGAACGATTTAGGGCACCGTGATACCATTCATACTTCTAAGGGTTTCACATGGTTTCTTCTCCCAAGCCGGCAGCCGATTTTGCCTACGAACTGGATTTACTTTTGCGTTTGGAGAACGTTTTGGTAGACGGAGTACCGCTCGTCAATGTGCCGCTTTTCGGAAAATATGCATATTGGCACAGATTTCGGCAGTATGTATTTTCTTCCGATATCCGGCGTTTTGCGAAAACAAAAAATTTTGATGCGTTCTTGCAGGAGGAAGGAGGAGCATTTTCCTTAAAGGGGTTTCTCATAAGCTTGTTCGGTGCCCTGTATTCCGTTCTTTCCATCTTTGCAGCCTTTATTACCAGTCCGGAGGTAGTTCTGTTCGGTATAGATCGGATGAGCGACAGGAAATTCAAATGCGATTTCCGTACGAGCACGCTCTACGCATACCTCAAACAACATCGCATCCACTACATTGAATGCCTGCATACGGTGTTCGGAAAAAATTTCATCCTTAATCTGTTTAGACGGATGCGGCCTACCGTGTATCTAGAAGCTCCCGATATTCTGTATGCAATCGGGAAAATGCTGCGTCTGCTTCCCGTTTCTCCTCTACGTCTGATTTCAAATATTAAGAATTCCACCGAGGATGAAGAGCATTTTATAAAATACATACTTCAGAAATATCTAAACGAACAAGGATTGATTCGTTTTCGCGCGGATTTTTTAAAGTTGTTACTCAAGGCCTCGGGCGCGAAAGCCGTGTTTGCAATTGATGACGCCCGCTATTACCACGACATATCTCTTGCAGGCATTGAGACACATATTCCTGTGTATGCATTTCAGCACGGACATTTCACTAAGTATCACGTCGGCTGGCTTTCGGATGGCTCAAAGTTGCCGTATGTGCAGCCGTCTATGTTAGTGGTGGGGAGCGAGTATTGGAAAAATACCTTGCTTTCTTTAGGCGGTTCGTTTTCCAAAGATTCAATACAGGTAGGCGGATCCATGCGCACCGCATCAGTCGCGTTGCCGGAAAAACGTGCGAAGGGGATTCTGATTCTTATTCCGCACGAAACCGACAGCCCTAAAAAAAATGTCACTCAAATTCTCAAGAGCATTCTGGAAACCATGTCTGATGCGCGCGTCATCCTCAAATTGCGTCCCGATTACTCAAAAGCAGAACAACTTGGCGAGTACGAAGGGATTTCTGAGTCCGAGCGTTTTTCCGTGATCACTGAGTTACGCGAATTGCATGAGCGTCCTACACTTGCGCTCGGCGTTTATTCCTCATTTCTTTATGACATGGTAGAAGTTGGAGTGCCGGTCGGCATACTAGATGTACCGAATGATTTGGGACGGGGGATGGTAGATAACGGGCTTGCAGACCGTGTCCCGGCAACTTCGGCAATAGCGGGCTCCTTGCGCGCACTTGCTGCGCTTCCGGCATCTGAACTTGAAGAACGCAGGACACATTTGGTGCGACCCGAGGCGAGTCTTCAGGAAACGCTGGGGAAACTCGTTCAGAAAGAGGGTATTTTATCTAATCGTAAGTAGCATATACAATACGGCACATGCGCACTCTGCTTACGAATTGGCTTAAGGCGATATTCGCGTATCCACAACAAACACTCTCTTTAGTTACGGAAGATTATGACGCCTACTGGCGCCAGAAACGCGGCGAAACACCGGCACTTTCGGATTGGCAAAAACAGCGCGCGGATCTCGTCGTTGATGCCCTGAAAGAGAAACACGAAGATACTTTCACGATTGCGGATATCGGTTGCGGCGATGGAGTATTGCTTGCGCATATTCTGAAAAGTTTTCCCAAAGCTCGCGCAATCGGATATGATTCTTCCGCCGTTGCGCACGAGCTTGCAAAGAAAGCCGGGATACACGAAACAAAATTTCTGGACTTGAGATCCGATACCGGGCTTATCGCAGTGGAACCGGCGGACTACATACTTCTTTTGGAAACCCTGGAACATATTCCCGAGTCAGATAAGGTGTTGACGGCGGCGGTTCAAAAGGCAAAGAAGGGCGTTTTCATTTCATTCCCAAATTCCGGCTTCTTCACCTATCGACTGCGCCTATTGTTCGGCAAATTCCCCGCGCAGTGGATCAGGATGCCGAACGAACATATTCGCTTTTGGACATTAGGAGACGTGAAGTGGTGGCTGAAAGCGCTTGATTTTAAGAATGTGTCTTTCGGTACCTACGAGGGCGTGCCTTTTTTACGAGACATATTGCCGGGCTCGTTTGCGGCGGGGCTTTTTATTTTCATACCGAAACAGTGAATAAAACCGATCATGTTATACTCTCGTAATTATACTTGTTTATGAGTAGGCACGCGGGCAATGTATCGCTTCTTGCAAAGGCAAGTAAAAAAGATCTCATTGAGGATCCTTTTCCGTACCTGGTCATAAAAGATGTGTTAAGCGACGAGTTGGCGGACCAGCTTATCGCCGAGTATCCTTCTCTGCAGACTCTTGCCAAGGGCGAGCGTTACGGATCGAATCATCGCTTCAGTTTTACCGCACTTGACGCCCGACAGAGCGCCGCAGTCAGTGAGACCTGGAAGGAGTTTGTAGAAGCGCAATGTACGCAGGCATTTCTCGACCAAGCAATTTCGGTATTCGGTGACGCAATCCTAAAGGCATTCCCCTCCTTTGAAACAGAATTCGGCCCACTTAAAAAGCTTCGAGTCGGCATGCGTAAGCAAGACACGTTTGATACCGCGGATGTGTTGCTGGATGCGCAAATTTGCGTTAATACGCCCGTCTTCACCCCTTCATCGGTGAGAGGAGCACATCTCGACAATCCCGACAAATTACTCTTCGGACTGTTCTATCTAAGACGCCCCGATGATACAAGTCTTGGCGGGGAGCTCCAGATTTATCGGAGTAAGGAGGGAAAGCAGTATCAGTACGGATACGATAAAAATATTGATGACGACGAATTTGATTTGGTTGAAACCGTGCCGTACAAAAAGAATCTTCTCGTACTTGCGCTCAATACCCCGAATGCCGTACACGGCGTCTCGCCGCGATCGAGCATGGATGTTCCCCGGTATTTTTTGAACCTCGTTGCGGAAGTAAAAAAACCACTCTTTGATTTTGAGAAAAAAGATCGTTTTTCTCTGTTTCTCGAGCGTTACGGCTTTGCGCGCCCTGCTCCGCGTCCCTCACAAAAATCGAAGACTCCGCATGACCTGGGTCTTTTTCTTCCGGAACGCGACTCCGTTCTTGTCTTGAACCCCCATTCGACAGGTCGCGCGCTTCCTCCTGTGGGTCATGACCACAATATTCTCTTTCATTCGGACATCGAGAAACTTTCTTCAGCCGAGTTAAAAAAAGTCGTCGGTATTATTGTTGGTAAGGGTTCCGAAAAGGCGTCATCTGAACTTTTAGCGCGACTTCCCAGTTTGCGCATTGCTGGGATTGCCTCAGGTTCCATAAAGAAAAGTAATCCCGAACTTTTTCTTGAGCGCGGTATACCGATAACAAATGTTTCTGAAGTGTATGCCGAAGCGGTTGCCGAATTTGCGCTCATGCATATGTTAGTGGGTATACGGCGTGCGGGATTTTCACATGACCTGATGCGTCGCGGAGGTTGGGGAGTCCTTGCATCTTCATTTTCCGGATCAATTCAAGATGTTCTTGCCTACATTGGTTCTCGTATTCGGCCGCTTCGTCCGTTCACACAAGCACTTATCGGACTTGTCGGTATTGTTGTGGCATTTTTTCAAAAGTTTGGTCTTGCATGGCATTACACACGAATGCGCGGAATGTTTGGAGCATGGAACGAGAGCAAGCGTTCTCAAAATGCCGCATCGCATACGCTTCGCGGTGCTTCAGTCGGCATTGTGGGCTATGGTCCTGTTGCACAGCAACTTATCGCGCTCCTCACACCGTTCGGGTGTGATATCAAGGTGCATTCCGAGTATCTCAGCGATGCTGAGGCTGTTTCTCGGGGCCTTACGAAAGCATCACTTGCCGATATTTGCGCATGTCAGGTAGTTTCTCTGCATCGTGGCCTTTCGGACCGGACGCGCCTCAGTTTCAGTAAAAAGTGGGTTAACGCCCTGGCTCCGGGCACGGTTCTCGTTAATACTTCCCGAGGTGAAATTGTCGACCAAGACGCTCTTGTTGAGCGTCTGAAGACAGGGGACATCGTCGCCTGTCTTGATGTGTACAAAGAGGAACCCTTACCTCGCTTCCACCTGCTTCGTCGATTGCAAAATGTTTTCCTCACTTCGCACATTGCCAACTCTGCCGATAGTATCTATGAAAAGGCACTTGCCCAGCTTGGCGCACAGGTGGTTGCAGTTTTGAAAGGGGTCGGCACGGCACGACTCATCCACTCTACGGCTCAGCTAGAGAATATGACCTAAAGAGGAGGACTTTCCAAAGAGGTCGGATTTACACTGTCTTTTGAACGATAGAACGAAGTAAGGAGAAATGCTGTTTTGAAAATGTAATAGATTATTGTTCCGACAATAATACCCCATAAGCCGTAGAGGTGTACGAGTACGACCAAAAGCACAATACGAATTGCCTGCGGAATAATTGAATTGGTGTACAGTTCCCATTTTTTCATATGGGCGACGAATGTTTGTACAAAAAGGGTATTCCAAAGGGCAATAGGAATGATAATCGCATATACCTGCGAATAAATAACCGCTTCCATGTATTTGGGAAAAAAGATTGAAAAAAACAAAGGAGCTATAAGCGCGTACGTTCCTGCAAGAAGGACTCCGGCACCGAATATAATTGCAGATTTTTGTGTAATTGATTTTTTGAAATCCGCATCAAAACGGACCCTGCTCATTTTCGGAGAAGCGAGGGCACCGATGATACTGCCAAATCCTCGAATTTGATCTGGAACGGCTTCGGCGAAAGTATAAATAGCGAGCGATGCTCCGCCGAGTTGGGAAAAAATCAGAACACGGTCAATTTGCGCGGCAATCGTGTTAACAATGTTGATGACGCTGAGGTGTTTGCTAAAACCCAGAGTTTCACCGTCGTGTTTATTATTCTGCACATAGCGCGACTTTGTTTCCATGTAACAAAAACCGGTGGCGAGCGCGGTCGTTACGAAGTACGTAGCAACTAACAGTATCGGGTCTTGCGTAAAAAGAAGCGCAACAACAAGGGCCAGGGGAGGGAGGGCGTTTCGCACGCTCCCCAGTACCGCCTTTGCCGTAAACTGCTGTTTCCCTGCAAGAAAATTATCATAGAGACCCGCGCTCGCTATCAACGGAAGACAGGCTCCACCGACGAGCAGTGACAGGCCAATAGTGCCGTTGCCGTTTGCAAAATAGTAGAGTGCCGCAGTAAAGGTAATAAGTACGCTCACCGGGCTCCAACGAAGCATGGTCTGGAATCCAGAACGTAACGCCCCCTCAAAACCTCGCGCCACCGCTTGGTTTACTGCAGTTGACATACCAACCAAGGTAAACGCACCGGCGACGCTGATTATTGAAAGCACGTACTTGTATACACCATATTTCTCAGGCTCCAGAAAATTTGCAAACGCAACTGACATGCCAAAACCCGCGGCGATGGCAATACCGCGCTCTAAGGTAAGCCAAAACCCGCCTTTTGAAAAATAGACCATGTCAGTCTTTGTGTATTTCTCGCTCCAGCGCAGAAGGTTATAGAGGTAGGTTAGTAGTTTTTCCATGCTTTTCTTACATACCCGACTCGAGGCCGCGGGGTGCCGTACGGAAGCTCTTTAGGATTTCATATCCTAGGATTACCGCAAGCACAGTAAGAAGGGGATCTATGGGCACACGAGCTGTGTAGTTTTCTCCGAGCTCAACCACGTTTGCCACTCCGAACACGTACAGAAGCGTGAAGACTAGGTAGATAAGGACAGTGCTCGCACTCCTCCATGTATATCGCCCACTAAAAAGTTTTAGCACGCTTTGCCCTATACTCCAGAAGAACAAAAGTACCAAAGCGGCCGGAGTTATAAAATATTTCCCCGCCTCGTATATTTTTTTAAACATATTTCCGTCAAACACCAACCACAAATTCGTTTGATCGAAATAGCGATAGTTCGCGAAACCGAAAAAGATGTACACGCTGTTTACAAACCGTTCTATAAAATATTCAGGATAGCGCGTCATGATGACCCATGTGTCCTCTCCGTATTCTTTTGCCGCTCTGGCGTAGATCCAATTATTGAAATTTCCGTATGTGCCACCGCCTGCGGATTTATACAGCGCATTTATAGCAGGCTCTCCTGTCTGCGGCAGTGCATGGTAGTAGTCATAATAGATGTCAGGATTTTTAAAACGCGGAATTAACGCAAGTGGCGTCACTTTTTGTTCAGCGACCAGAGCTTCTATTTTTTCTTTTGGCACAAAGTACGTCATTGAAAACAACTGCATCCCTTGCCATGTTGACGAGGAGAAGATGCCGTACTCAATTTGATTTTTTATATTGGGCAGTAGTCCAATACCCAGAAATAAAATACTTATACCGATTGTAGTAACCAGAAGCTCCTTACGTGTTTTGTATACCAAGAAACAGAATCCAAGAATAATTGGAAGAAAATAAAATATAACGTGAAAGAAGTTGCGAAAGAGAAGTATGACGAGCGGGGTGAGTAAAAACCATATGGCACCTCTCGCGGAAGGCTTTTCAATGAATCGAATGAGAAGCCACACTGAAAGAAGTATTAAAAATGCCAGAGGGTATGTATAGAAGGGGATTGTCTCAAACCGCAAGAGGATAGGATTCAGAATCAAAAGTAACGCGCCTACAATTCCCGCCCAGAGCGGGAGTTTGAAAAACCTGATGATGCGATAGGTTATAAGAACCATTCCGAGCCCCATTAAGAAATAGAGGGACTGAAATACCGCTCCCCACAGGGTTTCTGGAAAAACACTTACAATGAGGCCCACAAAGGCGTTATAGAGGGGCGGGGTGGAGTGTAAAAGCGAAAGCGAATGCCACAGGTCGTTCTTTAGAAGGTTAATATCCAGAAGCTGATTCAGCCACGGAAGAAAGTCTACCCGAAATGGAAAAAAGATATACAGGATTGCTCGCGATATAAGGAAAAATGCAGAGAGGGAAAGGAGGGGTTTTCTCTCGATGATTTTTAAAACAGAAGGCATGTTCCTCAGAGGTTATTTTTATAGACCTTAAAACGAGGGGTTTCAAATACAAGCTGCGCTTGGGGGGTATCCGCCATTGTCAGCTGATCTTTTTCTTCCGCATCCACAACGACGTAGTCTATTTCATAGTAGCGTGTTGCGGCAGCAAAGGTTTCCGATTGCAGCTCTTTGGCGCGCAGCATAACCTTTTCGATAACTGTGTCGGGAATATGTACGGGCGGCGGCGTATTGACCCCGAAGTAGCTCAGAAATTTTTGTCGAGAGAGACCATGATTGTAGCTATTGATATACCCGTGCCCGAACAACGCTCGTTCGTGGGCCTCAATAAAACTTTTGTTAATTTCAGAGTGGAAATACTGAATAATAAAGCGATCGACTACTTCGTTTTGGCTTATGAAACCAACGTTAGCGTTTCGAGTATAAAACACGTTTTCTTTAGTATACGCAGGAATTATGTTTGAAACCAAATCTGAAGCGTATACGACTGACCCATCTTCCGCGTTTTTTTTGAACCAGTCTGTCAGCAGGGTGTATTCACGGTATAGATTTTCGTTTTTCGAGAGTTGGTCGACTGAAGCGTATACACTTTTTACACTAACGATTAAGAAAATGAATACAAGGATGCCGAGAGCTACGCGAACCCATTTTCCTTCAAACATACGCCACCACCCGCCGACGCTGAGGGCTGCCGTAAAAAGGAATGCGGATGAGAAAAGTATTTGAAGCGTGTAGTGACTGGAAAATTCCATATTCAAACCGGTAATGACGTGTTGATTCATTGCAATGACGCCACCCACGGTCAAAGCTCCCGTAGCCAAGAATCGCCAGTCGTACAAACCTTTTCGTGCAAGAAAGATAGATACTAAAAACACTCCGCCCGCTACCAACGTGAGTGTAAGACCTGAAGGGAAATGGGTTGCTATAAACCCAAGCCGTTGCATCGATTCAGCATAAAACGGATTCAGACGGTTTTCCCATAACAAAAGAAGAGCTCCACCACCCACCGACAAAGATGCGACAATTATGAAAAAGAATGACCACGCGGATTTACGGTTAATAAAAAGGTATGCGATGAATAAAACCCCGAGAGTAGCAAGAATGTGTGTCCAGTAATAGGGATAGAGATAGAATAGGAACCCGACGGCAATTGACTCTAAGAGTATAGATTTCCATGTCGGTCGATTTGTCATCTGAATCAGACCCCAAATAGCCAAAAGCCAGAAGATGAAATTAAACTGCGGGCTGATGGGTCGGACAAATACTTGGAGCATTGAGAACAAAAGGAGTGAGGTTCCCGCGAGTGCAAAAAACCGCGGACTGCGTAGTGCAACGAATATTGCGTACGTTAGAAAGAAAATAATAGGTGTCAGCAACAGCGGGAACAGAAGCAGCGCTTCCTGGGTAGGGACGTTGAGCGCGTTTAAAATAAATGCTTCCACGCCTTCGCCGGTCAGATAATTCATCGGCGGAGCGGTTTTTTGTTCCAAAAGATAGGTATTCCCGCTCATCGTCGCTCCGTCTCTGAAATCCTGAATACGGGAAAGATAAAAACTCTGATCATCAGCAAGCTCTGGAAACACTCCGGAAATCCTGTCAACCGCAACAAAAAACTGCCCAGCAACGAGAGTACCGAAAATCACCGAGAAGATTATGGCAGGCAAGTGCGCGCGCAAGAATTCGATTTTAAGCATGTCTTATTTTTTTTCGAGACGGATTTTCCAGGGCGCAATAATTCCTTCACGAATGATGTGCCCGGAAAGTTTTGACTCACCTCCCAGACGTTCATTAAACGTTATCGGCATTTCAGAAAAGCGTGCGCCTGCTCTAAAAAATGCACTCTTTAATTCCATAATAAACGCATATCCGGAAGAGGGAATGGCGTCGATGTCTACTTTCTTTAGCATATCCGCTTTGATGGCGCAGAATCCCATGGTGATGTCATAGAGCGGCATGCCTGTAATGGTGCGCGCATAAAAACTTGCCCAGCGCGAAAGGGCGAGGCGCCACAAGGACCAGCCGACTATTTTTGCTCCTTGTATGTAACGCGAACCTACTGCCACGTCCGCATTGTCGAGTCGTTTCAAAAGTTCAGGAATATATAAGGGGTGCTCTGAAAAATCGGCATCAATCATCATGATGACGTCGAATTCATTTCGCGCGAGCATTTCTTTAAATCCCTGTGCGTAGGCTTTGCCGAGGCCTTGTTTGCCGGGGCGGTTGATGAGGATCAAAGAGGGGAAGAGTTTTTGAAGCGCCCGAACATCGTTTGCTGTTCCGTCAGGAGAATTGTCGTCAACCACGCAGACCGTGATATCGCCATGCATGACGCCGTACACCGCGCCTATAAAGGCGGAAATGTTCTCATGTTCGTTATACGTTGGAACGACGATACATGTTTTCATACTTTAAACTTGGTGCGTAGTAAAGTATACAGTTCAGCTAAGCCGAAGGTTCCTATGAGAAGGAAGAGCGGTTCTGCCGGGTAGCGCAAGCCGGCAGATGCCATAACGCCCGTCAATACCGCAAAATACAAAACGATAAGTGTCATAAAAACAATTGCTACATTTTTTCTTAAGAATCCACACACTGCGGCAAAGAAAAATCCTACAGTAAAGAGCGCCAATACCAGGCGCTCAAGAACAACGAGAGCAAAACCGTAGCCTGCGGAGGTATCAATACCGTACCGTTCTATCCAGTAGCGTATTCCGTCCCGCACAAAGAATTTTCCGAACTCCACCACACGCGTTTCAATCAGAGCCGGAGGGTTTTCGAACGCTACGTTCAAGCCTTCCTTCATCAGCACCGGAGTGATGTCAGAAAATTCAGAATACAGCATCGGGCTTTGTGAACGAATGAACCCCGTAACTTTCTCTATCCTTTTTTCAAGAATTTGTTTTGCTTCTTCGTATGATATTCCGTGAGCGGTCGCATAAATTGCCGGATCGTCATAGTAATACAGCTGGAAGGCTGCAATTGAGGAAAGGGAAGCTACCCCGAACGTCTCGTGGTTTCTCCAGAGCCAGGGGGCGATGCCGGCACCAAACACGACCAATAACAGTACGGCAGCGCCTGCTGTTTGACGCCACGTTACATTTTTACGTAGTAATTCAAACACCAACGAGGCGATAAAAGGGACAACAATAACAATGGCAATGGGCCGAATGAGCGCTGCTATCGGTAAAAAGACCGAGGTTAACAGAAGATACTTAAAATATTTCTTTGAGAGGTATTCAAGCCAATACCAAACGGCAAGCATAATTGTCGCGGTAAAAACGACCTGCGTCAGATACCGTACGGTCACTAAGAGCGAAAACGGCATAAAGAAAAAAACCGCTGCCGCGACGATGCCGATTTCTATTTTCATGTACCTATCGGCAATCAAAAGCATCAGGTAGCCAATGAGAAGCGAGAGCACTATTTGCGATACGAGTGCAGGAATGAAACTGCCGAACACGACATGATGCAATTGAAGGAACAGTGGGTATCCGGGCGTTCTGAATGAGTTTGGGTAGTATGGGGCTTCGGTGTCGATGGAAAATCCATTTCCATCCTGCAAATTTAGGGCAAGTTGCGTGTAACCGATTGAATCATTGTCGTAGATAAACCCCGGGTCAACTGCAAGAAACGTTCCCAATACAAAGATTCGTGAGAAAAGTGCGCATGTAAAAATTCCGATGATAATCGGCATCCATTTCTGGGCGTTTTCAGACAGACCAAGGCTTATTCGTACTTTTTCAAGGAAGTTCATTTTTTTGCGCTGCATCAAGACCGAGTGCGATTTTAAGACGATATTTGAAAATACACCAAATAGCATCCACACCGTCATGCCAAAGCAATTTTTTTCCTTCTGCTACTGTTCGACCTGAGTATGAGATAGGCACTTCGGTATACCGGATGCCCGGTACAAGGGACATCTTAATTGTCAGTTCCGGCTCGACACCGAAGCGGTTTTCGGTCAGATTGATTCGCTTCACTATTTCTTTTCGGAAAACCTTGTAACACGTTTCCATATCTGTTACTCGGATAGGGACGAGAAGGCGAGTAAGAAATGAAAGGAATTGATTTGCAAGATATGTGTGCAGACGATAGTGATTTTTGCTTTCAAGAAAACGGGAACCGAACACCACGTCCGCGTTCTCGTCGAGTATCGGTTTTAAGAGTTTGGGATATTCAGCGGGGTCGTATTCCAAATCCGCATCCTGAATCAAAATAATATCGCCCGACGCTTTGGCAATACCGGTACGCAATGACGCGCCCTTGCCCATATTTTTTTCATGGAGAACCACCGTGATACCGGAGAGATTTTTGTACAGGTCGCGCGTGCCGTCGGTTGAGAAATCGTCGACGACGATTATTTCGCGCTCCAGTGGAAGCGGAACTGATTGCACCCGTGCCAGAAGCTTCGGGAATGAATTTAATTCGTTGTATACAGGGATGATTATTGAGAGTTTCATATAGTGTTTGAGGTGAGCGGGGGTTCGGATTTGGGAGTAAAGACGAAATGTTTATATAGAGAGAAACTTTCAAAGGCAATAAGGCCGGAGGTGAGTATTTGGGCGAAAAGGTAATGGATAGACGTGTATTCGATAAGTCCGTACATCGCAACTGTGTTCAACCCCAAATTAAAGAGGGCAATTGCCAAAAAGGTGAACATTTGTGTCCCTGCGGTCGCATTGTCGTAGTTTTTATACGTCCACAACTTTTGGAGAGTGAAGCTTAAGAAAAACGAGCATAGAAAGGAGGCGATTGAAGCGTAGACCGGGTACCAGGCAAAGTAGTGCACCAGTATATATAAGACCCCGAGGTTCACCACAGCCCCCGTTCCTCCGGAAATGACAAAGCGTATGATTCTCGCATACGCTTTTATAAGCTCCATGACAGGCGTCATACTGGCGTGCATTGTACCTTATATGAGGCTTTTCCGGGGCCTTGAAACCTTTCCGTTTTGCGTTCGGTTAGATGGGAAGTATCATATCCACATGAAAAAGAGCTCGGTGAAAAGGAAAAAAGGCAAAAAGACGGTTGTTGCCGTTTCAGGAGGCTTTGACCCGATTCATACGGGGCACGTTCGCTACATTACTGAAGCGAAAAAACTGGGAGACGAACTGGTGGTTATCATCAACAACGACAACTGGCTCAAATCGAAAAAGGGTTTTACGTTCATGAATGAGGATGAACGCGTTGAGCTCGTTAAGGGAATAAAAGGCGTGGACCGCGTGGTGTTAAGTTCCCACAAACCAAACGATAAAGACAGAAGCGTTTCGCGCGACTTGGCGAAAATAAAACCCGACATTTTTGCAAACGGAGGCGACAGAAACGAGGCGGATGCAAAGAATCCGAAGTCTTCCCTATATAAGGATATGGAGACCTGCAAAAAATACGGTATCGATATGGTGTTTGGCGTGGGCCCCGGCGGGAAGATTCAATCATCCTCGTGGCTTACCAACAAAGTCGCTTCAATGGGCGTAGTGGATGTACGCCCGTGGGGATACATGCATACGTATAAGCAGGACAAGCATTTCTGGCTGAAGACGATTAACGTCAGTCCTAACAAACGCCTTTCTTTGCAGAAACATGCTCACCGCGCCGAATTTTGGGTGTGCATCGAAGGAGTTGTGTTTGCGGAAGTGAACGGGAAGAAAAAAACGCTGAAGCCCGGACAGCACCTTTCGTTTAAAAAAGGCGCAGTGCACCGATTGTCTTCAAAAACAGGCGGAACGATTGTTGAAGTTGCACATGGACCTAATGTGAACGAAGTCGATATTATCCGTCTCGCCGATGACTTCGGCAGAGCTTCCCGATAGGCGGAACGAGCAGGGGGGTGATATTATTGCTCCATGACTCCGGATACTTTTCTACGTCGAACGCTTATTGTGCTTTTGTGCACGATTCCGTTTATCCCGCTCGTTATAACGAACTGGTTCTTTTTCCCGTTCATCACCGGTAAAAATTTCGCCTTCCGCCTTATTGTTGAACTGGCGTTTCTGATTTGGGGAATACTTGCGATTAAGGACCCGTCGATGCGCCCGCGCTGGTCGTCGTTGCCCATTATTATCCTTGCGCTTCTCGCGTCTGCCGGTATTTCGGCGATTCTTGCGGAAAATCCGGCGAAAGCATTCTGGTCTAACTTCGAGCGCATGGAAGGCTGGGTAGGGCTTTTACACTCGACCGCGTACTTCTTTATTTTGTGGAGTGCGGTTCACTCGGAAAAAATCTGGGGCCGTTTCTGGAATACTTCTATCGTCGCCTCGGCTATCGTCGGCATTTACGGATTGTTCCAACTCGGCGGCGCGTTAACGATTAACCAGGGAGGATTGCGCGTCGATGCTACATTCGGCAATGCGACGTATTTTGCCGTGTACATGCTCTTTCATATATTCCTGACCCTGTATTTCTTGGTGCGCACCTGGGGAACATCAAAATGGCTCCGCTTTTGGTACATTCCCGCGCTCATATTGCAATCGGTAATGATTTTCTATTCGGCGACCCGCGGCGCAATTTTGGGCCTTGTGGGCGGATTATTGCTCACCGGGCTTTGCTTGGTTTTGTTCGGGAAAGGAAACGGGGCTTTGAAGAAGTGGGGAATCGGCGCAGTTATTGCGGTTGTCGTATTAGTTGGGTCATTCATAGCAATTAAAGACACGCCGTTTGTTCAGAACAATGAAATACTTGCGCGCATCGCTTCGATTTCTTTGGATCAGGCGGGAACGCGCCTCACGATATGGCACATGGCGTTTGAAGGATTTGCGGAACGGCCGGTATTCGGTTGGGGTCAGGAAGGTTTCAATTACACTTTCAATAAATACTACGAGCCGTCATTGTTCGGCCAGGAGCCGTGGTTTGACCGCGCGCACAATGCGTTTATCGACTGGCTGGTTGCGGGAGGCGCTGTTGCGTTTCTTATCTATTCTGCGTTTTACGTCATCTCGCTGTGGCTCTTGTGGCGCCCGAAATCCCCGTTCACGGTTTTTGAAAAAAGCCTGTTCACCGGACTTTTGGCCGCGTATGCCTTCCACAATATGTTCGTATTCGACAACCTGGTGAGTTACTTTTTCTTCATGAGCGTCTTGGCGTATTTGGGATTCAAATCGCGGGGAGGCGACACGGCACCGGCAGTAACGGGCGCTGCGCTTTCCGGCTCTTCCTACGGAGCGGTTGCGCTCTTTTTCGGTGCGATTGTGATTGCCGGCGGATACTTCCTCAATGCTCCCGGCATGGCGACCGCATCGGATGTTATTCAGGGTATTTCCCAGCATTCCTCAATCAATGAAAATTTGGACTACTTCAAAAAAGCCGGCGTTAATCAAGGCTTGGGCAGGCAGGAGGTTCGGGAACAGCTGATGCAGTTTGCAATTCAGGTGAAGAGTTTGAATGCAGGCGACGCGACGTTCCAAAATGACGCAGCACAGTATGCGGCCGAGGAGATGTCGAAGGAAATCGATGCGGTGCCTAACGACGCGCGGCTCAGAGTATTTTTGGGCTCGTTTGCGCGCCAGTACGGCAATTATGATTTGGGACTCCAACAGTTAACGAAGGCGCATGAACTTTCTCCGAACAAACAGCAGATTATTTTCGAGCTTGGCATACTTGAAACCGTTCACGGCAACGCGCAGGGAGCGCTTGATTGGTTCAAAATGGCGTATGAACTCAATCCGAAATACGATATGGCGCGCGTCTTTTACGCGGCAACCGCAATCCGCATGCACAATATGCAGCTCGCATCCGATTTGTTGATGCCCCGCTACAATACCGTTACGCCAAACGACGACTATATTCTTCAGGCGTACCTTGATATCAAAGATTTTGCGAGCGCAATTAAAATTGCACAGGCGCGGATTGCAGAAAAACCGAACG
>CAZPUX010000002.1:0-14009 GCA_964589865.1 uncultured Candidatus Saccharibacteria bacterium
ACCCGACCGCCGGGCGCGGCAAGCGCGTTGAAATCTACCAGCACGAACTGAGCGTCCTCATCGTCGCAGCGAATGAGTGCATCAACGCCCGAATCTTCGAAGAAGAACAGAAGATGCTTCGCCGTGGAATCTGAAATGAAAATCCCCTTCGGCTATAAGCGGGTGAGCGGAATGGAGAATGAAACGTCGGCGAAAGTGTTCGACGCTCTGTCAAATGTAACAACGGTTATTATCCTTCGGGTAGAAGCTCTTGTATTGAAAGCGCTTGCGTTCGCTATCGGCAAACCCCGCACGCAATTTTTGACGAATTCGCGCCTCAATGAATGGAAATGGTTCTCCGCTTCGATTGCTGGGCGCTTTGCTTCAATGGCGGTTATTGCGGTGTACCTCATTCACCAGCTTTCGCTCGGCGTCGTGATGGTCGGAACCGTATACATTCTGTACGGATACGTGGACAGAATCAGAATGACGTTCTTCCAGTTTGCCTCACTCTATAACGACATCATCCGCTGGCGTGCGCAGGTTGCAAATGCGGAAGAATTGTCCAAAGATTTCCGCGATCTGCCTGAGTCGGCGCATCGTCTGCCTGCCGGCTGGGAGACGCTTTCAATTGCAAATCTTTCATTCTCTTATGAGAGCGGTTCGGACGATTTGCACTTAAATGATGTAACGCTCGAAATAAAAAAAGGCGAGCGTGTTGCGTTAATCGGAGAATCAGGAGGCGGCAAGAGTACGTTCCTGAAATTACTCCGTGATTTGTATCATCCGAAATCCCTCGCTCTGTCCGTTGACGGCCGGAGTATCGCAGACGGGTTCGTCGGTATCAGCGATTCAATTTCTCTAGTTCCGCAGGACCCGGAAATCTTTTCGACTACCATTCGCGAAAATATCACGCTCGGCGTCGAATATCCGGAAACGCATATCAAAGTATTTACGGATATCGCACGATTTTCCGATGTAGTGGAGCGTCTGCCGAAAAAACTGGAATCGTCGATCGTTGAGAAAGGGGTGAACCTGTCGGGCGGAGAAAAACAGCGTCTGGCGTTATCGCGCGGTCTTTTGGCGTCCGAACACAAAGATATCGTTCTTCTTGATGAACCAACCTCCAGCGTTGATTTCGGCAACGAGCTTAAAATCTACCAAAATATCTTCGATGCATTCCCCGGGAAAACGGTTATTTCTTCCATTCACCGCCTTCATCTTCTTTCGCTGTTTGACTCCGTGTATCTCTTGCGCGACGGACGGGTTATCGCGAATGGTTCGTTTGAGGAATTAAAAAATAACTCCAAGGATTTCCGCGTGTTATGGGATGAATACATTAAAACCAGGGACGCCGAATTGGGTTAAAATGTACGAATGATAAAAAACATCTTTATTGTCGTGGTCGGCCTCGCACTCATTGCCGCACTCTATGCCTTTATTAAGCCCTCGCTTCCGCATCTCGGCGCACCGGTGGCATGCACCATGGAGGCGAAGCTGTGTCCTGACGGTTCTTCCGTCGGCCGCACGGGTCCGAATTGTGAATTTGCTCAGTGTCCCGGCGGGGATGCCGCACCGGTAAAACCGGCTCCCGGGCAGGTGATGTTTCAATGCGCGGGAGGAAAGTCGATTACCGCAACATTCAAAGACAAAGCCGTTGAATTTTACGTTTCCGACGGCAGAAGCCTTACGTTCAATCTGAAACAGGTTCCGACTGATAACACTGGTGCGGTGGAAGCGAAATATGCGAGCGACGACGGCAAAACCGTTTTGTGGGTGAGCGAACAATCCGCATTTCTTGAAGAAAACGGCAAGACGACGTTCTCCGCCTGCGTGCTTGCCCCTGCTGAATTTCCGAATATTGATGCATCAAGCGAACCCCCGCTTCCTAACTAATTGCACATGACTGTCTTTTGGATTGCGCAGGGAATCGGGTGTATTGCACTCGTGGTTTCTTTTTTTGCATACCAGTCCAAACATCGGACGGAAATGCTGAACCTGCAATTTATAGGTTCCTTTATTTATGTCCTGCACTTTTTTCTTCTTTCGGCATGGACGGGGGTGGCAATAAACGCAATTGTCGCCGTAAGGAATTGGGTGTTTATAAAAAAAGATACTCATACATGGGCACAGCACCCGGCGTGGCTGTACGTATTCATGGGCCTCGCCATTCTTTCCCTTTATTTCACCTGGGAAGGGTGGATAAGTATTCTTCCGACTATTGCTCTGTGTCTCGGCGTATACTCCCGTTGGCAGTCTAAGGTCGCGCACATTAGGCTCTTCGCTCTCGCCGGGACGTTTTTGTGGATACCGTACGTTATCGTCGTGCACTCATATGCAGGTCTTGCTACCGAACTGGTTCTTGGCACTGCCGTACTGTACGGAATGTGGAAGCACGATCGCACCCCGAAGGCAGCTGCTTTGGGCGGTCTATAATCAAGGTGTGCAAAAAGTTTTCCCCATTCTCCTGGTCGTCACCCTGTTTGTTGTCGGTATCGGTGCGTTTTTAGGATTAAGCCTTCAAACGCTCCTTACGAACGAAGTGGCGACCGGCACGTTCGGCGCGCGCTTAAAACAGTACGCAAATTTGGATACTGGCATTTCGGTCCGCTATCCGGAAAATTTTTCCGTTAATTCCGCATACGTCTATAACGGATTGGGAAGGGAAAAACAAATCAGCGGGGTGGCGTTTTCCGTTCCGAAGGAAAGAATCACCGGGACAAATCTTTCGAACGATACGAAAGTAACGGTTGAATATATTCCCAGCGTCGAACGCTGTTCCGCACGCATGTTCATTCGCGACCCGAAAAGCGTGAAGCCCCTCTTGGAAGATGAAGATAGTTATTCGTTCGGTGTTTCAACAGAGCGCGTCATGGGCAGTGTGTACGAAGAACAGGTCTACGCAATTCCAAACGCTTCGCCGTGCGTTGCGGTGCGGTACTTCATTCACTACGCTGATATAGGCAAGTACCCTGCGGGTACGGTAAGCGCGTTTAATCGGGCGGATTTGCTTTCCGCATTTGACACGGTGCGCCATTCTCTGGCAGTGAGAACGAAATAATTCCGTTCTCTGCGCGTCTCCTGTTATAATCCTCATATGAAGCGGTTTTTTGTAGTGTCGTTCGTTCTCGTTGCAGCCTTCGGCGCGTTTGCGCCCGGAGCTCACGCTGCAGCGCTTTCAGCCACCAAGCTTGAAATATCAGGCTGGATTCCATACTGGAGAAAAGCAACGGGCACGGCGGACGTGATGCCGAATATCGCAACCCTCAAAGAAATCAATCCGTTCGGCTATACGATGAAAACCGACGGTACGATATACGACGCTGCAAAAATGGACGAAGAGCCGTGGGTATCTTTGCGTGCCGCAGCAAAAGCAAACAAAACGCGCTTTATTCCAAGCATAATGTGGAGTAACGGCTCCGCGATTCACCAAGTGCTTTCGAACAGCACATCGCGCATCGCCCTTGAAGACGCAATCACTGCGCTCGTTAAAGAAAAAGGTTTCGACGGGATTGAAATCGATTTTGAAGGAAAAAAAGCGGAAACAAAAACGTATTTCGCAACATTCCTGAAAGGCTTGTATCAGCGGATGGGGAACAAGTGGGTGATGTGCGACATCGAAGCCAGGACGCCGGTTTCTTCCCGTTACGACGGCATTCCGCCTGCGGATGCGACGACCTACGCAAATGACTTTGTTGCAATCAATAAATACTGCGACCGCGTAAAAATAATGGCATATGACCAGGGCACAGTTGATGTTGTGCTGAACAAGGCGCGCGCAGCGCCGTATATTCCGGTTGCTGACCCGGGCTGGGTTGAAAAGGTGATTAATTTAACTGCACAAACTATTTCCAAAAAGAAAATAGTGCTGGGCATTGCAACGTACGGTTACGAGTATCAAACAACGGCACTTTCAGAGTCAGGCTACCGCTATGATTTGGATTCCGCATTTAACCCCGGATACGCTATCGCACTTGCCGCAAGCCTCGGCATTGCCCCCGTTCGAAATTCATCTGGCGAACTTTCCTTTATATACAAATCAACCCCCGCAACCGATGCAGCCGTTGCTGCGGCATCCGTAGGCAACGCCGTTGAAGGCACAACCTCTTCCGATATGAACGTGAACGCTGCGGTTCCTTCGACCTTGTATTCGCAAGCTGCGCTCGCTTCTTCCGTGACTCCGCCCTTTAATATCCTGTGGTGGTCGGATGCGCAGGCAATTGACGACAAAATCGCTCTTGCAAAAAGGCTCGGTCTTAAAGGCGTTGCCTTATTCAAACTCGACGGCGGTCAAGACCCGAACGTGTGGAGCGTCCTGAAAAAGATATAGTATAGTCGAATGGAAATAACGGATTCTTTCTACGCAAAAGACCGTGCCGCATGGCGGAAATGGCTTCTTAAAAACCACGCGAAGAAAAAAGAAATCTGGCTCATTTATGACCGCAAACATGCGAATCACAAACGCGTTACGTACCAAGATGCGCTTGATGAATCATTATGCTTCGGCTGGATTGACGGGCAGGTAAAGGGCGTAAATGCGGAGCAATATGCGCAGCGCTTCACCCCGCGCCGTGCGAAAAGCGCCTGGTCAATGGCAAATATGAAGCATTACGCACGCCTTTTGAAGGCAGGATTGGTGCATGAATCGGGGAAACGCGCCTTTGCCGCAAAGCACAGGATTTATGACCCGCAGGCTGAATCGCCGCTCTTTGCGATTCGCACGGAATTCAAAAAGAAAGCGAACCCGAAGAAAGCCGAAAGTGCGATGCGCTTTTTTAAAACAAAGAAAGGGCAATACGGCGCGGGCGACGTTTTCTTAGGCCTCACTGTTCCGGAAGTCCGCGCGATTGCAAAAAAATACAACTCGCTTTCGTTTACCCGCTTGCAGTATCTCTTGCAGGAAGGGAAGCATGAAGAGCGTCTTGGCGCTCTGTTTATTCTCGTGCATCGGTTCAAAAACGGAACTGCCGAAGAAAAGAAAAAGATTTTTGATATCTACCTCAAAAACACTCAGTACATAAACAACTGGGATTTGGTGGACGCATCCGCCCACTACATCGTCGGCGCGTACCTTCACGGAAAGCCGAAAACGATTTTATATAAGCTTGCTCGCTCAAAAAACCTGTGGGAGAAACGCATTGCCATGGTCGCCACCTGGTACGACATACAAAAAGGCAAACCCGAAGAAGCGTTTAAGATCGCCGATATGCTCATTGGCGACTCGCACGATTTGATCCATAAAGCCTCCGGCTGGATGTTGCGGGAAGTAGGGAAGCGGACAAGCCATAAAACGCTTGAGAAGTACCTTAGATCCCGTGCAGGAAAAATGCCCCGCACAGCGCTCCGCTATGCCATCGAGCATTTTCCCGAACCCAAACGCAAAGCGTATTTAAAAATGAAATAAAGCCTCCGACTTTTAAAAAAATTTCCCACTGAATAGATATATTCTACCATTCGCGCGAATGGTCCTATGTTTGGAGGGCCTAAAGAAGTGCCAATGCTTTGCGGGCTGAATCGGAAATATCGCTGGCAATTTTGTATATCACTTGTGTCCCGTGCTGTTCTCGTTCTATAAAACCGGCAATATATAAAACGCGCAGGTGTTTTGAAGTTGCCTTGAATGATAAACGCACTTCCTCTGCTATATCCCCGACGGCAATCTCCCGCTTTGCGCGGATTAAACGTAGCATCTCGATTCTTCTTTTATTTGCTACCGCTTTCAATACTTTCTCAAGTTCTTTTGCATTTATCGCCATATGTAATTATTCTACCATTCGCGCGAAAGGTCCGGTGTATACACCCTGTTGACAGGGGAATAAGAGAGGAGTTCAATGGCGTTCATGAACCCGGGGCGTTCCTGGTTGGTCTCAAGAAAAGGGCTCCAAGAGCAGTTTTTTAAAGCGGCTTTACTCGTTGCTTTTTTTGTTGCCCTGGCCTCGGTTTCGTTTCTTGTCCTTATCCCGCGCCAAGCATATGCCGATGATTGTGGTGCTCCTTCATTGTCGGCAGACGGGTATTTTTTTACGAATTATGAAAGTGCTGAATATTCGCCCGATGGTTTTATTACCCACCACTTCAAAATTTCTTCAGCATGGGCCGATGGTCGAGCCTTTCGTTTTTCTTGGTCGTATTACGATGACGAATGCAATTACGCGGGCTCTTTGGAATTTGAAAAAATAATCGCTCTTCCCCCAGGAACTACTGATTGGAGTATTCGCTTTACGTCCCCAACCCATGCCGATGTTTGGAATGACCAGGCAAATACCGTTGTTACCGGTATAGATTTTCCTGAACGGTCTGCGTACACACGGATAGTTTTCAGCGGAAGAATTGATGGTGCCGCAAGTACGTTTCGTTCAAGAACATTTAAAATAAATCAAAACGGTCAGGCGCCGGTCTTTACCGGAACGCTGCCGCTTCCTGCCGCCTGTGCATCCTCGCTTGCCGGCTCCGCTTCAGGTTCAAGCCAATATTTTTTCGATTCATATGAACATGCAGAATACAAAAATGGTTTGCTGGTTGTGCATTTACGTCTAAAAACGCCATATAACGACGGGCGCGGATTTACGAGTGTCGCAGCAGGAGCGGGGAGTGATTGCTTGTTCGGCACTCTTCCGTTTAGTTTCCCAAATACCATCATTCCCGCATATGTGCGTTATTACTCATTTCGCATGACGTCTGCCACCCACTGGCAACTATGGAATGACGAAACCGAACAGCCTTTGTCTTGTAAAGGATGCGCAGGGGATTTTTTACCGGACACAAAATTCGTACTTTGGGAAGCGTTTATCGACGGTGGAGTTTCTGCAGTCTATACAACCCCGTTTCCGCCCACAAAAGTTTCGACGCCTGTGTACAAAGAATGCTGTTCGTCTGTGGTTTTCTTGCCGGGTATCGAGAGCAGTGTTTTGAAAGACGGCACGGATACTCTACTGGCCGCCTACGCTGGGGCACGTGCACGAGGATATGCAAAAACTGTTCCTAAATTCTAACGGTTCCCCTGTTGATTCAAACGTTAAGGTAGACGGCATTCTAAATATGTTTCCCGTGGGACCTATAAGTGCCCCTGTGTACCAAGACTTTACGAATTACATGGATTCTTTAGTTTCCTCAAAAACTATTCATGAATGGAAACCTCTTGCATACGACTGGCGCTATGGTCCGGAACAAATTCTTGCAGATGGGGTTGCTACACCATCAGGGACTGTCGACCTTATACAGGAAGTCGAACAGATGGCTCAGACTTCAGATACCGGAAAAGTTACCATCGTTGCCCACTCCATGGGCGGGCTTATGGGTAAGGCAATTATTCAGAAATTGATTCAGAAAGGCGAACAAAATTTGATTGACTCTTTTGTTATGGTCGCTTCACCGCAACTCGGCACTCCGCAGGCTACTGCAGGACTTTTACACGGCGAAGGTTCGGACATTACATGGGATTTGGGACCTATACACTTTGTATTAATCAACAAAGCGGACCCGCGAGCCTTGGGGCAGAACATGCAAGGCGCGTATAACCTTCTCCCTTCTTCTGCGTATTATCAAAATGTCATTGATGCCCCCGTTACATTTAGTGCCACTACTACGCTCACGGCATCATGGCGCGGGCAGTGGGGAATTGCCCTTGGACAGTTCTCGGAGTTTTTCGATTTTCTCACAGGTAATGGTCCCGACAGAACACATCCTGCATATTCAGATACGCAAAGCCCGGAAGTGCTGCGTCCCGATCTTTTAAACAGCGCGGTTAATTTCCATAGTCAGTTTGATTCTTTTGCGTTCTCACCAAATATTCATGTTGTGCAAATTGCTGGGTGGGGTTTGCCAACGATAAAAGGCATTGAGTATGTGGAAAGTCACGGAAAGTTAGATTACCGACCCGTAACTACTTCGGAGGGAGATAATACAGTCGTTTATCCGAGTGCCGTCCCTTCTTCGGGTGCCTCCTCATATTTCTTTAATCTAGATTCTTACAACGATACCAACAAAAAAACTAGCCATCGGGATCTAATAGGCACGTCTCCAATTTTGGCAGTAATTAAATCTATAGTTACCCAAAGCCCTGTCGCAGTCACGCAATATATTCTCCAGCTGAAGCCTACTCCTCCAGATGTAGTAAATCGTTTGTTGGTCAGTGTCCATTCTCCAGCCACCATCGGGGTTTATGACAGCCAGGGCAGGTTCACAGGTGTTACGCCAAATCAGGATTCCAATGCGGACGTCCAGTTCATAACCAAAGATATCCCAGGTAGCGATTATTACACATTCGGAGACGGCAAATATATTTCAGTTCCGCAAAATGGCATCTACACTGTTGCTCTTCAGGGGACAGGGAGTGGTGACGCGACGGTTGATATAGAAAAAGTTGAAAACGACATCCAAACTGGAATTGCCCGTTATCCAGGCATACCGGTAACCCCTGCCACTTCGGCGTCTCTCGTCCTCGATAGTGCTACGCCTAAAAATACTCAGCTCAGCCTTGATTTCAACGGAGATGGTTCAACAGACCAAATTTGGGAATCCGAATTAAACAAGAAACCGCTTACGGTAAGTGCAGAAAATAAAACAATTCTGTTAGGTGACTCTTTACCTAACCTAACCGCTGCATTTTCAGGGTTCGTAAACGGCGACACATTAGCAACGAGCGGTCTGACCGGTAACGTTCACTGCGCCACCACCGCAACAACTGCAAGCCCGGTCGGTGTGTACCCGATTAACTGTGAGCTTGGAACACTTGCGTCAAATCGCTATTCGTTTGCTTCGTTTGTTGCCGGTACGCTGACCATCAATTATAGATGGGATGGTTTTTTACAACCCATCAATGACACGGGTCACCAAATAGGCCAGAGTCTTAGCGTGTTTAAGGCAGGCAGTACAGTCCCGGTTAAATTGCAGTTAAAAAAGATTGATGGTAGTACGGTTCAATCTTCCGGTCTGCCGATGTGGCTCCCGCCTCAAAAGGGTTCAAGTATGAGTGCCAGCGTTGATGAGTCTGTGTACACAAGCCCCGCTACAGATGGAAATGCGTTTAAATGGGACGCCACGGGACAGCAATATATTTACAATTGGAGTACAAAAGGACTGGCGGCCGGTTATTGGTATCGCATCTATACGCAATTGAATGATGGTAAAATCTACTCGGTTACTATTGGATTGAGATAATTCGTATGACTTCGAGAAAAGTAGTTATAGGACTGTTGGCTCTCTCCGTGCTGGGCTTAGTGATTGGATATGTCATGACAAACGTGTATTTGTTTGGCATATGTTCCCCAAATGATGTTTCTTGTCATTCATTGTTCGAACGACCCGGTGATTCGTTATTTTATGGAATGGGAGCGTTGGCGCTAGTGTTTTTTGTGTTGCTGTTTGTGCCGAAAGCATTTTCGGCTTGGTGGAAATTTGCAATATGGTTTGTACCACTGGCATTTTTGGTTTTTATTACCGCACCCGAGCCACATGGCTGGGTTTCGCCCATCCCCGCACCTCAGGTTGTATTTCAGTGGGTGAGCGGGCTTTATTTGGGAATCAGTGCTGTGATTATCGCGACAGCCGCAGCGAAAAAATAATTTTTTCCAATTTTATCTTCCCTCGTTTCTTATAGGACCTTTCGCGCGAATGGTGGAATGATTGGAATAGGGGTGGGGATTGGGAAAAAATGAGTTGATGCGTTAGCATAAGGGAATGAATACAATATATGATTTCACAGTGCCGGTGTTTGTGAAGCAGTTGGGCGGATTGAAAAACATTCTGACCAAATCCGAAGCGTTTGTTAAAGAGAAGGGAGTGAGTGAGGAGGAATTTATGAATGCCAAGATGTGGGAAGACATGTTTCCTTTCTCTCGCCAAGTGCAGATAGCTTGTGATAACGCAAAAGGCGCGGCTGCGCGTTTGGCCGGCGTGGAAATGCCTAAATACGAAGATACTGAAAAAACGTTTGCAGAATTGCAGGCACGCGTTGATAAAACACTTGAATTCATTCAGTCAGTACCGGAGTCAGCATTTGAAGGCGCCACAGACAGAAAAATAAGCCTGCCGTACTGGAAAGAGCAATGGATGAGCGGGTTTGATTACGCAAGGGAATATGCGGTTCCGAACTTCCTGTTTCATGTCGTTACGGCCTACGATTTGGCCCGCAAAGCCGGTGTTCCTGTCGGCAAGGCGGATTACACAAACGGACTTCCGCTCAAGAGCAGTTAGTCACGATTCGGCAGTCGGACCGTCTTGTACTTTATGGAAGAAAACCGCGACAAAGGGCCGATTCAAACATACGTTGGGTATTTGAAAGATAACCCGAATCGTTATTGGTTTAGGAGAAAACTTTTCGGCTGGGGCTGGACGCCGGCAACGTGGGAAGGTTGGCTTACACTTCTTGTTTTCGTGGTAGCGATGGTTTGGAACGCGACACGTATCGACAACGCGTCGCATTCTGTGAGCGACACGCTGTTAAACCTGCTCCCACAGACGGTTGTTCTTGTTGCTATTTTGATAGGTGTTTGTTTTTGGAAAGGCGAACCGCCGAAGTGGCAGTGGGGGATTCCGAAGAAAGAAGAAAATAGGGAGGGGTAGGCGAGGTTGCGCCGTTTGGGAGCCTGACCTACTATCTTGATAGTGAGCAACGAAAAATTACCAAAGTGGTACGCCTATTCAGTGCCTTTTCGACTCGAGACCGAGAAAGATGAAAAAATTATCGCTGAACTGCTTTCGTGGGCTGTGAACACTGCCCTGAAGCATATTCTTGAAACGCCGAGTGAAGAACTAACCGAAAAGCGCAGAAGGAAAAAAATGCAAAAAAACAAAGCGGCGTTGGTTCATGCAGTGAACCTGGCGCAGGAGAGGAAAGTGAAATTAACTTTGAAATAGTGGAATAATCCTCTAATGGGGATAACTTTTTTACACTGTTTACACCCTGCTATGCTATTTGTATATGCACGACACACAAGCCCGCCTCTTAACAATGGCAAAACGCCAGAATTTAGGAAAATTAAGCCTTAGGCAGATAGCAAAGTTTATTGATGCTGAGGGAAGCCCGCACGTGGTGAAGTACCATTTGCGTCAGTTAGAGAAAGCGGGGCTTTTGCAGCTCAATCTTGATAAGGGGGTGATTAAGCCTATCTACAAGGGGATAGTGAATAAAGTGAAAAGCCTTTTCTACTCGCTTCCGATTGTGGGCGCGGCCAATTGCGGACCGGCAACGATTTTTGCAGACGAACGCATTGAAGGGTTCCTGAAAGTTTCCACCAAAATGCTTCCGCACCGCAAGCAGGATTTATACGTTTTGGTGGCTGACGGCCCGTCTATGAATCAGGCCGAAGTATATAAAGGAGCGACGATTGAGGACGGGGATTTTGTGGTGGTAGATAAATCGCAAACAAGCCCGAAAAACGAGGATATAGTGGTTGCCGTGATTGATAGCATGGCAACCATAAAGCGCTACCGGGAAGATAAGAAAAACGGCCGAATTGTACTTGAAGCTCAGTCGACCGAGAAATACCTGCCCATATTCATCCACGAAGGGGATGACTTTGCCATCTCCGGCAAGGTGGTAGATGTGATTAAGAAATAATATTCCTGGATGATGCTCACATAGAATATGCTCCAGACTTTTATAAAGTTCCCTGTTAGAATTAATTTATGTTGAGATTAGCTACGGTATTCAGTGGAATAGGCGCAATAGAGCATGCTTTAAAGCGCATGGGCGTAGCTCATGAAATTGTGTTTGCTTGCGATAACGATGCTTTTGTAAAACAAAGTTTCTTCGCGAACTACGATATAGACGAGAAGAGATGGTTTGATAACGTACAGGATATAAATGGTGTGCCATTCAAAAATAAGGTGGATTTACTGGTAGGAGGAAGTCCCTGTCAGTCCTTCTCTCTTGTTGGAAAACGACGAGGGTTTGAGGACGCCCGGGGCACTCTTTTCTATGATTTCGCTAGACTGATAAAAGAAATTCAGCCGAAAGTGTTTATATTTGAAAATGTAAAAGGACTTTTAAGCCATGATAGCGGGAAAACTTGGGAAGTTATACAAAATACCTTTAAAGAACTCGGTTACCACTTTAAAGCTCAAGTGATTAACGCAAAAGATCACGGTATTCCGCAAAATAGAGAAAGACTTTTTGTTGTAGGTTTTAAAAATAAAAAAGATTTTAATTTTCCTGAAACACAACCCCTTGAGCTAGTCATGCAGAATCTTCTAGAAGATTACCCTCTTGAAAAATACTATTTAGGCAAGAAAGGTGTAGATTTTGTCACAAAGAAAAAAAACCTAGATAAACGTTATACGCAAATCAACGGAACAATAGCATTATGTCAAAAACGGAATCAACAGTTTAATTGGCATGGTGATTTTATCTTGGAGCCTTCAAAGCCTATACCTAAGAAGTATTTCCTCTCCGACAAGGTGGCCAATTACGTGCTTGCATCAGGCACAAAGAATTTTTATAGTAGGCCTGAAATTAACTTAAAAATCGCGCGTCCATTACTGTCTAGTATGCACAAAATGCACCGTGCTGGGGTAGATAATTATGTTACTAGGAGAGGTAAAATAAGAAAGCTAACGCCTCGAGAGTGTTTACGTCTTATGGGTTTTGATGATACTTTTAAAATAGTAGTGAGCGATACTCAAATGTATCGGCAAGCTGGGAACAGTATTGTGGTTAATGTACTCATCTCCATACTCGACCGAGTTGTTCCTTTAATCACTCCAGTCCCGAATGTTATTAAATCCCCTGTGCGCAAGACCCAAATTGTAAAAATGGCATGAGTAATCAAATAAATATTGATACTGAGCTGTACGATCTCATCGATCAAATTGATAATATTTCGGTTGTTGATAGTTTTGTAAAGAAAAATAAAGTCGGAAGAGGCAACGGGGAGGCTAGGCTGTACCTGGGAGCTCAAAAAAACGAACTTCATGATTTCGATGCCTTTTTTGATGATTTTAGCGGAAAGGCGTTTTTTCTAAAAAGAGATTTCGACGATTATCTAAATGACGCTAGATTTGAATACGAACAGCAGGAGCAAGCTTATCAAGAGGATATCTCTGCTGATTGGCAAGTGTATAAAGATGAGGTCAAAAAAATACAGGATCGAGAATTTTTTTCAATAGAAGCAGCTCTAGGCAGTCAAGATGTCGCTAGGTACTACATTAGATCTAATGATCCAATTTGGGAACTTTTTAGAAAGATAATGTTGCCGGTAATTTCTTACGTATCAATACTCAAGTTAAAAGATAATGCAGGAAAAACACTTTTCCTTTTTAGGCCTACATTGAACTACTTTTTCAATAAAAACTATCACCCTGCAAAAATAAGAGAAGAAGAAGAGAAAATTGAAGCCGATACGGCTATACCGGAACCTAAAAGATTGCAATTGGTTGAGGCAAGAGTAGGTCAAGGGGATTACCGCAAAAGGCTTTTAGAAGAAAAATCCGAGTGTTTAATATCGAAAGTAAATGATGAGCGTCTTCTTATTGCCAGTCACATTAAGCCGTGGAGTGTGTCAAATAAAATCGAAAAAATCGATCATTACAACGGGTTAGCACTTACGCCAACCTACGACCGCATGTTTGATCAGGGTTTTATATCTTTCCATGACGATGGAACTATTATTATTTCCCCTTATATCTCACCTTTGAATATTAAAAAATTGAATTTAACGCCTGGAAAGAAATACGAAATTCTGAATATTGATCAAAGGCAAAAATATCTAGCCTATCACAGAGAAAATATCTTAAAGATTTAACATAAGGAATAAACCCTGGGTTGCGCTATTCTGCCTGCATGGCTAAGGAAGAACAGTACGACGTCGTAGTGATTGGCGGGGGAGCTAGCGGCATGTTTGCGGCGGGAGTGGCGGCAAAACGAGGCAAAAAGGTGGTGCTTTTGGAGAAGAATAAGGCGCTTGGTGAAAAGCTGAAGATTACCGGAGGCGGGCGGTGCAACATAACGAATGCTGAATATGACGTGCACGCGCTGCTTGCGCATTATGGTGAAGGCGGGAAATTCCTTTTCTCACCGTTTTCGCAGTTCG
>CAZPUX010000003.1:0-13471 GCA_964589865.1 uncultured Candidatus Saccharibacteria bacterium
ACGTCGGTCTCCAAAACCGTCGGCCGAGGTTCGATTCCTCGTGGGCCCGCCGATTATTTTAAGAAGTTCTGAGTCGTTTTAAATAGCCCCATAGGTGCAGGCGGAGTGAACCATTTAATATCTTTTGTTTTCTTAAACCAGGTCATTTGGCGTTTTGCGTATTTGAAAATTTCGGATTCAAGCAGAGCGGTCATTTCTTTCCGGGTCATTTTCCCCTGAAGGTGCCGCGCCATATAGCGATACTCAAGCCCCAGCTCCTCCATGCGTTTCCAACTCATTCCGGCCTTATGCAAACGGCGCGCTTCTGCGAGCATACCTTCCCTTATTCGCGCGAATAGGCGCATATGGATTTTCTTTTTTAATTTAGGCAAGGGAACGGCTAGTCCGATATAGAGAGTCGTATACAATTCTTTCGGTTTCGCACTCGGAACCTTTCCGAGTGCGGTTGCGATTTCTATCGCCCTAATCAAGCGGACAGAGTTTTTTGTATCAATTGTTTTGGAACGTTTCGGGTCGAGTTTTTTCAATCGCGCCTGAAGCCATGCAAGGCTTTTTTTTGAAAGCCCTTTCCGGAGTTTTTTGTTCGGCGGCACTTCTGCAAGATGCATACGGCCGAGAAGCGCGTCTATGTAAAACCCTGTTCCGCCGACAATAATCGGAACGCGCCCGCGACGGCGTATATCCGCAATTGCGATTCGCCCCAAACGAACGAAATCGGATGCGTTAAAAACCGTTTTCGGATCGGCAACATCCAAGAGATGGTGCGGCACCCCTTTCATTTCTGCTGTAGTTACTTTTCCTGTACCGATATTTAATCCGCGGTACACCTGCCGGGAATCGGCGGAAATTATTTCTCCGCCGATGCGTTTGGCGAGGCGTATTGAAAGACCGGTTTTACCGACCGAAGTCGGGCCCGCTATCACGATAACTTTCGGTTTTTTGGAAATCTGCCGTATGGCTCGGGAAAAGACTGAAACCCTCACATGCTATACTAGAAAAGTTAGAATTAACACCTTTTTCATGCAGAAAGACGCAGATACAGCGGCAAATTTTGGAAGCCAAACAAAAGTGGGGCAGTTGATACCGGATTTTGAGTTTGAGGTATTCCAGGACGAAAAGATAAAGAAAATCAGATTTTCGGATTACAAAGGGAAGTGGGTCGTGCTCGTGTTTTATCCGGCAGATTTTACGTTCGTATGTCCGACTGAATTGGAGGAATTGGCGGATATGCACGGCATGTTCAAGGATATTGAAACTGAGGTCATCAGTATGTCGACGGATACGCCGTTTACGCATAAAGCGTGGCACGACACGTCGCCCGCGATAAAGAAAATTAAATTCCCGATGGGTTCCGACCCTTCAGGCAGAATCGCAAAGGCATTTGGCGTGTACATTGAACCCGGCGAATTGGAACAAGTGGAAGACGAGGGGCTAGCGCTTCGCGGGACGTTCGTTATCGATCCGGACGGAGTATTGCGCACGATGGAAATACACGATAATGCAATCGGACGCTCCGCAAAAGAATTGCTGCGTAAAACGCAGGCTGCGCAGTTCGTACGCGCGCACGGCGGCCAAGTGTGCCCTGCGGAGTGGAATCCGGGAGATGAAACCTTGAAGGGCGGAGATTTAGGTCTCGTTGGGAAATTGTAAGCTTCGCTATGCGTAAAAAAAGCGGAAATAATGCCGAGCGCGGGCATCCTTTTGACTCGGTCTTGTCGATGCCGTATGAACAGCTTTCGCTGGTGTGGGTTTTTTCCACGCTTTCCTTTGCGCTTATTTATTTTCTCTTAAGTTACATTCCGCATCAGGGCCCGACGGGATTGTTTTCGTTAGTTGACCCCCTGACGAGGTTTCTTGATTCTCTCTATTTCAGCGTAATTACGGCAACATCGACCGGATACGGCGACATTGTGCCAGAAGGAATTTCGCGTTTCTTTGCCGGCCTCCAGAGTATCGGTTCCGTAGTGATTATCGCGCTCTTCGTCGCCAAATTCGTTTCGCGCAAGCAGGAAATCGCGCTTGAAAACATACACGAGCTTTCATTCGATTCCGCTTTTCATGCAATCCGGCAGGGCCTGTATATCGCTCGAAAAGATTTGGACGCGGTGATGCACAAAGTGACCTTGAAGGAAGAACTGAGTCAGAAAGATTGGCGGAATCTTTACATCTCGTTTCATCAGGTTCAGATTTTTATTCGGCAGATTCCGACCTTGTACACGGTAAAGCACCGCTCGCTCGAATTGGATGTAGACCGCGAGCGGCTTATGCTCGATGCCGTTGAACGGACGCTTCGCCGCATTTGCGAGTCGCTTGACGTGTTTGAAGGGGCGAATATTTCCTATGCCGAACAAAAAGGTTCGTTTAAGGAGTTGATAGAGCTTTCGGTTTTGATTCACGAAGTGTTTGCAACGCAGAAAGACAAAACGACCGACGAAGAAAACAGGGAAGCGTTCCAAGAAGTGTTGGAACGCGCGAAAGAAGTCGAGCACCACACAGCGCACGCGCGAGAGAAACGCGGATAATTCATGGACGAAGCCGCGTTCGCAAATAAGATTTCAGGATATTCTCGAATCATCGGATACCAGCCGATGGCTGATGAGCCCGTCTACGCCGATTTTTTGAAACAGTTTGGCGTAAACGTGCCCGAGGAAACTATTCCTGCAGACGCCTCGCTTTCGCCGTTTGATACTGCAGAACATATGGCGAGCTCGCACGCGAACGATTCAGTTGCCATTTTTGTTCCAGGCCAGCGGTTCGATGTTTCCGGTACGCGTCACGGACGGGGTCACGGTTGGTATGACCGCTTTTTGTCGAAGGTTCCGCGTGAATGGTTTCGGGTCGGCGTTTTAAACGGAAATCAGTTTTCTCCGGAAACGCTATCGAGAAAATCATGGGACGAACCTATGGATGCGCTTTTGGTGTACGAAGAGGGCGCGTGGCGGGTCGTTTCTGTCTAGCGGGCGCTTTGTGGTACAGTAACTGAAACGCTATGAGTCCTGCTCAAGCAAAATTCGACGCACGAGCCAAAAAAATCAATTCTCTGTTATGCGTCGGATTGGACACTGACATCGCGAAAATAGGACCGGAATTCCGGAACACTGAATATCCGCAGTTTGCGTTCAATAAACACATTATCGATGTAACCGCGCCGTACGCTGCGGCATTCAAGCCGAATGCCGCCTTTTACGAGGCGAGAGGCGTCGATGGCTGGCGGGAACTTGCAATGACGATTGATTACATTAAAACGGAATATCCGGATATTTTTACAATTCTTGACGCGAAACGCGGAGATATAGGAAACACGAACCGCGGGTATGTCACATCAATCTTTGATGAAATGGGTTTTGATGCGGTTACTTTGAATCCCTACATGGGGAAAGAAGCTTTGGCGCCGTTTCTTGAGCGAAAAGATAAGGTTTCAATAATTCTCTGCAGAACCTCAAACGGCGGCGCCGGGGAGTTTCAGGATTTGAAGGCGGGTACGGAGCCGTTGTTTATGAGGGTCGCACGGCGCGTAACCGATTCGTGGAATGAAAACGGTAACTGCATGCTGGTCGTGGGTGCTACAAAACCAGCAGAACTCAAACTGGTCCGCGATTTGGTGGGGGAAATGACGATTCTGGTTCCCGGCATCGGCACTCAGGGGGGCGAGGTAAAAGATGTTGTCGAAGCAGGTTTAAATAAAGAAAAACTGGGTCTTATCGTTGCGGTGTCGAGAAGCCTTATCTATGCGGAATCCCCGATTGAAGAAGCAAAAGCGGTTGTACAGGAAATTAACGCTTCCCGATAAAGTGATTTCGCTGACCTGCAGTACAGGAAACCGCTCCGGGGCGCTTGCCCAAGTCTTAGTTTCCCGAACCGCAGGTCAGGCTCCATTAAAAGCAAACAGAGCTCATTTCGTGGTTCCCGTTGTTAATCGGTAGTGGTATCGTATTGAGGATATCGTATGGTCTATAAATTTTTAATTTCTGTCCTTTCCGTTTTTTTTAAAGACCCTGAAACGCTGCATCGGTTTGCATTTGATTTTCTAAAAGTCGGCGGCGTATGGCCCTTGAGCTCTTTGATGAAAGCGCTTTTTGCCGTTCGTAATCCCGCACTTTCGCAGAATCTATTCGGAATGACATTTAGAAACCCGGTCGGACTTGCGGCGGGACTCGATAAAGACGGCAAAGCCGTTTCAGGGCTTGCTTCGCTGGGTTTCGGTTTTATTGAGATAGGAACGATAACGCGCCATGCGCAGGCAGGGAATCCTCGGCAGCGAATTTTCCGTATTCCTAAATACGGCGCGATTATAAATCGAATGGGTTTCAATAACCGGGGCGCTGATTCTTTGAAAAGACGCTTATCCGGCAAACGCCATCCTGTACCTGTCGGTATTTCTTTCGGCAAGTCGCGCATAACGGCGCTTGAGAATGCAAAAGATGATTATCTCTATTCATTCTCTGAACTCTATTATTTTGGAGATTACTTTGTCATTAACGTCAGTTCCCCGAATACTCCGGGCGTTCGGGAACTGCAGGACAAAAAATTGCTCGTTGATATCGTATCCGCGCTTGATGCATATAGGAAAACTCGCAAAGACAGGAAACCGCTGTTGGTTAAAATCGCCCCTGACTTGGGCAATGATGCAATTGGAGAAATTTTGGATGTGTGCAAAGAGCATAATGTCGACGGCATAATCGCAGTCAACACCACAGTGGGTAGGGATGGTGTGATGAGGGAAATGAATGAGGTCGGGGGACTCTCCGGAAAACCGCTCTCAAAACGGGCAACTGAGGTAATACGCTACATTCATAAGAAAAATCCCAAACTTCCCATTATCGGCGTTGGAGGCATTTTTACCGCAGAAGACGCTTATGAAAAGATTAAAGCAGGAGCAAGTCTAGTGCAGATTTACACCGGCTTTATCTACGAAGGTCCTGCTGTGGTTAAACACATTAACGAAGGTCTGTTAGAGCTTTTGAAAAAAGACGGATACGGGAATATTTCTGAAGCCATTGGAAAGGAATAGCTTCTTTTTATTGTGTGCCCGGAGAGAGAATCGAACTCTCACTACTTGCGTAACACGATTTTGAGTCGTGCGCGTCTACCAATTCCGCCATCCGGGCTTGTGCGGGGTATCGTAACGCATTTCTTTATCTTTCGCTATGTTAAAATCCTGCAATGAGCCAATTTCAGGGAGATGCGATTTTTTGGGTTGAAATAGGAAAGGTCCGCCCGAATCCGTACCAACCGAGGACGGAATTCGATGAGGCACGTCTCAAGGATTTGTCCGATTCAATCAGACAGTACGGCGTTTTACAGCCTTTGACGGTTACGCGCCACGAAGAAACAAAAGAAGACGGCGGAATACAAACGTATTACGAATTGATTGCAGGCGAGCGCCGTTTGCGTGCTTCACGTTTGGCGGGTCTTTCGCAGGTGCCGGTCATTATCCGTTCGGCGGAGGAAAACGACAGAACGAAACTGGAACTCGCGATAATTGAAAACCTCCAGAGAGAGGATTTAAATGCAATCGACAGAGCAAGCGCATTTCAGCGTTTGGCGAAAGAATTTAAATTGAATAACGTTGAAATCGGAAAAAAAGTAGGGAAGAGCCGTGAATATGTTTCGAATACCTTGCGCTTGCTTTCGCTCCCGCCCGAGATTCAGCAGGCGCTTTCCGGAGGCTTGATTTACGAAGGCCATGCGCGCGCGCTTTTGATGCTTGAGGATAGAAAAGAAGAGATGATGACGTTGTTTCGGGATATTCAGACTCGCAAGCTTTCTGTGCGCGAAGTGGAGAAATTAACACGCGAAATTGCGTGGGATAGGGCACGGAAGAAAGAAGTAAAGCCGGAAATCAAGGCGATGCAGGATGCGTTTACAGAAACGTTGGGCACTGAGGTTGAAATACGCGAACAGGAGGGCGGAGGAAAACTCATCATCAACTTCTTTTCGTCTGAAGATTTGGAAGCCATTCTTGCGCGCGTAACAAATCAAAAGATGGCAACAAACGACTCTTTGAATGTGACGGAAAACGCGGCGCCAGAGCCTTTGCCCAAAGAGAACGATGATACTTTTTCGGTGGAAAATTTCTCTATCTAGTTTTTCGGCGCGTTCTTGTTGAGCGTATTTCTGATATGGTGCTTGGCACCGGAAGTTTTTGCGTACTCGAGCCACTTGGTGTGCGGCTTTGCGTTCTTCTTGGTTATAATTTCCACGATGTCGCCGTTTCTGAGTTCTCGCGATAGTTGCGCCATTTTGCTGTTCACCTTCGCACCCGCGACCGCATCCCCCACGTCAGAGTGTATTGCATAGGCAAAATCAATCGGGGTAGCGCCTTTAGGCAGGTCAATGACGTCGCCTTTCGGGGTGAACACGAACATACGCTCTGCAAAAAAGTCTTCCTTGAGGGCGTTTTGGAAAGCCTGCTGTTCCCGAAACTGCGTTGCCGCTTCATTCAATTCCGACAGCCAACGCGGCATGGGGGCCGATGTTGTTTGAGCTTGGCCAGTTGCCATACGCATCAGCGAAGGTACGAATTGCCATGCCCAGCCGAGCGTAGATGTTTTGTCTTTGCTTTTATTTTTATACGTGAAGTGCGATGCGATGCCGAATTTGCTCTCTTTCTGCATGTCTTCCGAACGGATTTGAATTTCAACCAGAAGTTTTTGGCGGGAAATAATGGTCGTATGCAAGGAACGATAGCCGTTAGGTTTCGGACCCGCTATGTAATCTTTTACGCGTCCGGGCATCGGCCGCCACAGAGCGTGCACAATACCCAGCGTCTTATAACAATCATCGGCGCTCGGAACAATAATGCGTATGGCGAATATGTCGTACACCTTGTCGACGTCGTTGTCTTTTCGGGCAAGTTTTGCGGCAAAGCTATGAACGTTTTTTACACGCGATTCCGTCCTGAAATTTTTTATTCCGCCCTCGGCAAGCGCGCGCCGCAGTTCCTTGGTCGTTTCCTCGATTGCAGTAGTGGCTTCTGCTGCGCGGGTTTTCAGGAATTCTTCGGTTTTTTTGTACCGCTCCGGTTCCAGCGTTTTAAACGCCAAATCCTCAAGCTGCGCTTTTAAAAGTCCCATACCGAGGCGTTCCGCAATCGGGACGTATACATCTTTGGTTTCAAGCGCAATCCGGAAGCGTTTCTCTTCCGGCGTCACATACTGGATTGTTTCCATATTGTGAAGTCGGTCGGCAAGTTTGATGATGATGACGCGCAAGTCGTTTGCAGTGGCGACCATTAATCGCCGCAAGGATTCTACGTGGCGTTCCAATCCGCGGTATTTGATTTTTGAAAGTTTAGTAACGCTTTCAACCAGAAAACTGACTGTGGGTCCGTAGCGTTTCTCTATCTCTTCGATTTTCACCGGAGTGTCTTCAATCGTGTCATGGAGTATTCCGCCCACGATTGTGTCGCGGTCCATGCCGAGTTTTGCCAGAGTTAAAGCGATTGCGCGCGGGTGGATGATATAGGGTTCGCCTGATTTGCGGGTTTCCGTTCCGTGCGCCTTTTCCGCAAAGTCATAGGCGTCTTTTATAACCTCGATGTCCTTGGCGGTCGGCGATTGCATTGCGCTTACAATTTCGTCAGTAGGATGGGCCATATAAAGAGGGTACAGCGTTTAGCCTGCCTGGTCTAGCACGTATTTTGAATTCACACTTTAACTTGCTACTCTGACAGCAATGAACTTCCAAAATTCAGAAGGGAAACCGATCACCCGCTATATACCTTTTCCGCACGCGCAAGGCCACTGGGTTCAGCATAAAAAAACTAAAAGAGTGTTGGGAACAGTAGGACTTCGGTTCCACTCTTCAGAACAGCCTGATTTCCGGGGTTACAACATTATGCAAGGTGAGCGCGGAGTTCGCGGAGAGGAAGTGGAAGAGGCAAATGTACTTGGGTTTTTTCTTACGGTGTTTGGTATAGCAAAAAATAGCTCTGACCAAAAAGACCCGAACTCTCGTTTACACTGATTTCAAAAATTCAACGGCTTCTTTCGGGGTAAGCGACTCCCACTGGGCTTCGGGCACTGAAATGTGTTTGAAGCCTTTTTTCAAAAAGTATCCGCTCTTTGATTTGTAGAGGTATATTTTCTTTTTTGTTCGCGGATGTTCGCCAACTTCACGGACGATTGCAACCCCGGGTCTGCCTTTTTTCGGCTCTTTTAGTATTTCAAGCGCGCGTTCATGCGTAATGTCGTACGGGCTATCCGCGCCCTTCAAGGAGCGGAAATCGCCGTTGTGGACGATAAACGGGCCGAATCTTCCCGTGCCCGCGGTTACCGGCATTCCGGTATCGGGATGCGTGCCGGTCACGCGGGGGATTGAAAGGTACTTGGTCGCCATTTCAATGGTGACGGAAGCGGGTTCAATGCCTGCGGGAATCGAAGAACGCCGTGCTTCAATAGGTTTCTTCTTCTTGGCTTTTTTGGGTTTGCCGGTTTTCTTTGAAATTTCAATAACTTCAGGTTCGGTCGAAATTTCTTCTGCCGCGCGCATCTCAACGTACGGCCCAAATCTGCCGTTTTTCACATATATATTGTGTCCGGTTTCGGGATGCACGCCGATGGGGTCGCCCTCTTTCATAATTTCGCCTTTTTCGGTGCGCGAGCCTTTGCAATCAGGGAAGCGGGAACAGCTCATAAACACTCCCGAGCGGGAAAGCTTCATAACCATTTTTGCTCCGCACTCGGGGCAGGGGAATTCTTTACCTGCGTCTCCCAGGTTCGTGAGTTTCGGTATGTCTTCTTTTGAGGCAACGTCCTTTGAAAAGGGAACATAAAAATCACGAAGCGTCTCCGTATATTGCCGTTCACCCGTTGCAATCTGGTCGAGCTCGTCTTCCATTTCTGCGGTGAACGAGTCGCTGATGTATTTCTCAAAATTTTCTTCAAGGAATGTGGAAACCACTTCACCGGTTGTCGTGGGCTGTAATGAGCGTCCTTCTTTCAGAACATATCCGCGGTCGACAATTGTTTTGATGATAGACGCGTATGTTGATGGGCGACCGATACCGCGTTTTTCAAGTTCCTTAACCAACCCTGCTTCCGAATAGCGCGGAGGAGGTTGCGTAAACTTTTGTTCGCTCGCGATATTTTGAAGCGTCAGTTTTTCTCCCGCTTTCACTTCAGGCAAAATTACTTCTTCGCCTTTTGCGCCTTTATCTGCAGCGAGCCATCCGTCAAATGCAATTGTCGAACCCGTTACGGAAAATTCCGGAACGCCATCTGTGGTTGCGGTTATCTTGGTTCGCGTCATGATTGCATCCGACATCTGGCTCGCAATCGTGCGTGCGTGAATCAGTTCGTATAAACGCTCTTCTTCCTCCGTCGAGCCTGCATGCGCTTTCGTTACGTCCGTCGGGCGCACCGCTTCGTGCGCTTCCTGCGCGTTCTTACTCTTTGTTTTATACACCCGGGTCTCAAGGTATTTTTCGCCGAATTCTTTTTTCACGTACCCGGCAATCGCTGCTACTGCAACTGCTGCAAGGTTGGTGGAATCTGTTCGCATGTACGAGATAAGACCGGCTTCGTAGAGTTTTTGCGCAACGCGCATGGTGCGGGACGGAGAAAATCCGAGACGCGTTGAAGCTGCCTGCTGCAGTGTTGAAGTTGAGAACGGCGCCTTGGGCGCGCGTTTTACAGGGGAGGCGGTAACGTCTGAAACAATCCAGGTTCCTTTCTTTCCTTTCGTTACGATTTCCTCAGCCTCTTTACCGGTTTTCGGTTCGATTCCGCATGTTGCCGTAAATTCCTGGTTTTTTAAGGTCTTAAAGTCAGCCGTGATTACATAGAACTCCTCGGGGTTAAAAGCGCGTATTTCGCGCTCGCGCTCAACTAATATGCGTAACGCGGGCGATTGCACGCGTCCTGCCGAAAGTCCGTAGCGTACCTTCTTCCAGATAAGCCCCGAAAGGTCGTAGCCCACCAAGCGGTCCAGTACGCGCCTCGCTTCCTGGGCTTTTCGCAAGTTCTGGTCAATAGCGCGAGGATGCGAAATCGCCTCAATAACGGCGTCTTTGGTGATTTCATTAAATACAACGCGTTTTGCTTTGCCGAGCTGTGCAGCCTCCGTTAAATGCCAGGCTATTGCTTCGCCTTCGCGGTCGGGGTCGGTTGCAAGAAGGACTTCCGTCGCCTTATCCGCCGCTTCCTGGATTTTCCGTATAACTTCGCTTTTACCCGGGGACACTACATAGCGCGGAATGAATCCACCTTCCACATCAACCGCGTCTTTATTTGATTTGGGAAGATCGCGGATATGGCCCACGCTTGCGAGCACCTTGTATTCTTTTCCAAGGTATTTTTCGATAGTCTTCGCCTTTGCGGGCGATTCGACGATAACTAACTTCATTCCCTGACAGTTCTAGGGTATGAATCACTTTGTGTCAAATCGGCTGTGGAAAAAAATTCAGTGCCGTGTTTCATTTTCCGCTCTCCATCCGCAGTTAAAACTGCACACATATGCATTAAATCTGAATTTAAATATCATCGCTTCGCGCTTCATCGGGCGCATGCAGCCGAAACAAATAATGTTGCGACCGTCGAAAGAAACTTCGTTATTTGTGGGACCGCCCGGACCCATGGGCCTTTCTCCCGCGTTGCTCGCGCTTTCTTTTTCAAACATATCCCGCTTCCGAGAATTATTAAGGGCTCAGCGAGTTTTCCGTACCTCGCCTAATGATTCTGCAATCAGACCCCGCAGTTCCATGGAAGCAAGTAGGACATTAGCAATACCCGCATGAAGATTAAGTGAGCGTATCAACTCGTCCCGAGACATCGGTTCAGCCAACAGTTCAAAAACACGCCGTTCATCGTCATTTAGCGCGAGAGGAATTTCCGCTCCTTCCTTCTCAATTGAAAGTGCCTCAAGTATATCGTCGGCACTCCGTACGGGCGTTGCACCGAGTTTTAAAAACAAGTGTCCGCCTGCGCCTCCCTCGGCAAAAATAGAATGAGGAACGATTAACAATTCCCGGTTATATTCGCTCGCAAGCCGCGCCGTTATTAAAGTGCCCGATTGGACGCCCGCTTCTATTATTAAGGTCGCATGACTCATGCCCGCCATGATTCGGTTTCTTTGCGGGAAACTTTCAGGCCGGGGACGCCAGCTCGGTTCAAATTCCGAGAGTAACGCTCCGCCGTTTTCAAGAATTTCCTTAGCTAAACCAAAATGCGCTCGTGGATACAAAACAGAATCATCAAGTCCCGAACCCGGAACTGCAATTGTCGGGATGCCTGCGGAAAGCGCCGCCTTGTGCGCAACACCGTCAATGCCGAGTGCCAGCCCTGAAACGATTGCCAGCGCGTAGCCCGACAGCCCCTGTATTAAATATTCACACGCATCTTTCCCATATCGGCTCATTTTTCTCGAACCCACAACCGCAATGAGTTTGGTTTCAGGTGGTGGCAATGTTCCGCGGAGATACAACGTTTCTGGCGCATCGGGCATTTCCAGAAGGAGCTTAGGGAACTCGTTTTTCAGAAGTTTTCTGATTGAGCTCATATGATAATATCTACTTTAACACTGCCATGTTAGACATAAAGTTCATTCGGGACAACTTGGAATTGGTAAAGCTTGGAGCCGCGAAAAAGCATATTTCCGTTGATTTGGACCGCTTGGTTGAGGTGGACACTATTCGCCGGGGTTTGATGACGGAAGTTGAAACCGCGCGCGCAAAACAAAATCAGGTAAGCGAGAAAATACCTTCGGCTTCCGCTTCTGAAAAACAGGCGATGCTTGCCGAAATGAAAACCCTGAAGGAGAGCATGACCGCAAAAGATGAAGAACTGAAAGCAGTAATGGTTGAATGGCAGACCCTGATGGTGCAGGTGCCGAACATTCCCGATGTGTCGGTGCCCGAAGGGGAATCAGATGCGGATAATGCCGAAGTAAAAACGTGGGGCGATAAAACGAAATTTGATTTTGAAGCGAAGTCGCACATAGAAATAATGGAATCTTTGGGTATGGCGGATTTCGAACGCGGAGCAAAAGTTGCGGGATTTCGAGGCTACTTCCTCAAGGGTCCCGGCGCGCTTCTTTCAATGGCGATTTTAAACTATGCGCAGAAGTTTTTTGTTGAAAAAGGCTTTACCCCCATGATTGTGCCGTCGTTGGTTCGCAGAGTGAATTTCCTGGGCACCGGTTACATACCCCAGGGGGAAGATGACTTATATAAGACGCAGGACGGAGATTATTTAGCGGGTACTGCAGAAGTGGCAACGATGGGGTATCACTTGAATGACGTACTGGAATTGAAAGACATGCCCTTGAAGTATCTTTCGTTTTCTCCATCGTTCCGCAGAGAAGCGGGTTCCCACAGCAAAGACGTAAAGGGCCTTATACGCGTCCATGAGTTTTATAAATGGGAGCAGGTTATGTTTTGCGAGGCTTCGCACGAAGAATCCGTTAAGTGGCATGAGTGGCTCACGAGAAACACGGAAGAGTTCATTGAATCGTTACAGATTCCGTATCGCAGAGTTTTGAATTGCGGGGGCGACATCGGATTGGGGCAGGTGAAGAAATACGACATTGAAGCATGGGTGCCGAAAGAAGGGACGTATCGCGAAATCGCATCCGCTTCGTATTTTCATGATTTTCAGACGCGCCGGTTGAATATCCGGTATCGTGACAAAGAGGGTAAATTGGAATACGCGCATTCTTTAAACAATACGGCTATCGCAACCCCGCGCATTCTTGTTTCTTTGGTTGAAAATTATCAGCAGGCGGACGGTTCGGTGCAGATTCCGGAGGTTTTGCAATCGTATTTTGGGAGCGATACAATCCGGGCGTCATGAGACACGCAAAGCCGATGCAGCCCAAGCTTCGCCTGCGGGACAGAAGGCGGCGGATGATGTGGTTTAAGGTTGCCGCAGGTTCCGCAGTTCTCGCACTTTCTTTAGGTGCTGTTTTTTATGTTTCCCGCTTGCCCGACCTTCAAATTAAAGAAATCAAAGTGGATGGGGCGAATATCGTTACGGCGGAAGATGTGCAAAATCTGATAAATCAAAAATTGGCGGGCAATTACGGAGTCTTAATTCCGCGTTCGAATGCGATTTTTGCTCCAAAGGACGAAATAGAGAAAGCACTCTTGGCGGAATTTCCTCAAGTTGCGCGAGCAACAATTTCCGGCGAAGGATTCAAAACGCTTTCGGTGAAGCTTGAAGAACGGAAAGCCGATGCTGCGTGGTGCACGGGCACCGCAACAGCAGTCGGGGATTGCTACGCGCTTGATGCAGACGGATTTATTTTTATGAAACTTGCGTCCCCGAATGGGTATCTTCGCTATTACGGCGCTATCACCGGCGAACCTGTGGGCGCTACGTTTCTTTCGGGCGATTTTAAAACACTGGACGCGTTTGTAAAAGAGACGACCGGTTCGATTAATCGCGCGGCGGATTCCGTAAGCGTGGCGCCCAATAACGACGTGACGCTTGCGTTTGTAGGCGGTGGTGAGTTGCGATTTGTGAAAACCGAC
>CAZPUX010000004.1:0-13116 GCA_964589865.1 uncultured Candidatus Saccharibacteria bacterium
AAGAAGACGTGCGTCCGGCGTGCGAACAGACCCTCGCCGATCTTAAACTTGAACACCTCGATCTCTATCTCATGCACTGGGGTCTTGCAACCAAGGACGAACACCGCGGGGAAACACCCGTGCCGGTTTCCATACGGGAAACGTGGGAAGCAATGGAAAAACTGGTCGAAGCGGGACTCGTGAAAGCAATCGGCGTCGCCAATTTCACCGGCGCAATGCTTCTCGACCTTTTAACCTACGCAAAAATTCCTCCGGCGGTTAATCAGATAGAATTGCACCCCTATTTGCCGCAGGAGCGGTTGGTCGCGTTTTGTGAAAAAGAAGGCATTGCTGTCACGGCCTATTCCCCCCTCGGGCGGCCGAAGGCACTTGAAGCGGAAAACTTTCCGCTTATTATCGAGGACCCGGTCATAGGAGAAATTGCGGATGCACATGGCAAAACCCATGCGCAAGTACTGCTGCGCTGGGGAATCCAGAGAAACACCATTGTCATCCCCAAAAGCGCGCACAAGGAGCGCATACGGGAAAATATCAACATCTTCGACTTTGCGCTTTCAGAAAAAGAGATGGATAGAATTACTGCACTCGATCGGCATCTGCGTTTTGTAGACCCCTATATGTGGGGGAAAATCCCCTACTTTGATTAAGATTTAGTCTTTGCGGCGGGCTTTTGAGCGGTCGTTTTCCGTAAGATATTGTTTGCGCAAACGAACCGAGAGAGGAGTGATTTCCAAAAATTCATCTTCACCCATCACTTCAAGTCCGCGCTCAATCGTTAACGTCCACGGAGGTATCACGTTGATTGCTTCATCGGTGCCCGAGGCGCGCATGTTCGTAAGCTGTTTTCCTTTGGTCGGATTCACCATCATCTCTTCGCCCTTTGAGGTATTGCCCACAACCATGCCCTCATACACTTCAGTCGTAGGGCCGATATAGAGCGTGCCGCGGTCCTGGAGGTTTGCCAAAGAAAATGCCAATGATTTTCCTGATTCCATTGAAATCATGGAGCCGGTGAGGCGTTTCCTGATTTCTCCGGTGAATTTTTTGAACGCGATGAATCGCGATGAAAGGATTCCCTCGCCCTTGGTATCAATTACGAATTGGTTTTTGTAACCCAATAGTCCTCGCGTGGGACCTTCAAACGTGAGGCGCACTTGGTTCCCGTGCACAACCAGGTTTTGCATCACAAATCCGCGCAGACCCAACCGTTCAATGATTGCACCCTGAAATTCACTCGGCGTATCAATTATCACTTCCTCAAATGGTTCAGTCTTCACACCGTTCTCTTCATGGAAAATCACTTTCGGTTGCGACACCATCAATTCAAATCCCTCACGGCGCATGTTTTCAAGAAGAATTGAAATGTGCAATTCTCCACGACCTGATACTCGAAACGACTCCGCGGCGCCAAAGTCCACTTTAAGTCCGACGTTTACTTCCAGTTCTTTCTCAAGCCGTTCGCGAATCTGACGGGTCGTGACGAATTTTCCTTCTTTACCTGCAAACGGACTCGAGTTCGGATAAAAATTCAAAACAATGGTGGGTTCATCAATCGCAATCGCCGGCAATGGTTCCGCATTCTCATCCGCTGTCACCGTTTCTCCGATGTAAATATCTGAAAGACCTGCAATCATGACAATGTCGCCGGATGATGCTGATTCCGTTTCTTCGCGTTTCAAACCTTTGAAGGTAAAGATTTTTGTTATTTTTCCGGCACGTTTCGTTCCGTCAGGTTTTTTTATAAACACACTTTGTCCTGTTTTTACGGTTCCCTGATAGATCCTTGCAACTGCCATGCGTCCGAGAAAATTGTCGTAGGCAAGATTGAACGGCTGAAGCATTAAGGGCGCATCAGAAGATGCAGTTGAAGCCGAAGGAACATGCGAAACAATAGTTTCAAGAAGCGGGGTCAAATCGGACGATGCATCGTCAAGTTTTAACTTCGCGATTCCCTGCTTGCCGATTGCATACACAACCGGGAAATTCGATTGTTCGTCATTCGCCCCCAATTCCAAAAACAACTCCAATACCTGCTCCTCCGCCCTATCCGGGTCTGCCGCCGGCTTATCAATTTTGTTTATGATGACAATCGGTTTAATGCCGAGTTCCAGTGATTTTTTGAGAACGAAGCGGGTTTGCGGCATCGGACCTTCCTGCGCGTCCACCACCAAGAGAACCGAGTCGATGGAGCGGAGTACGCGCTCTACTTCAGAACCGAAATCAGCGTGACCCGGGGTGTCGACGATATTTATCTTGCCCCCTTTATAAGGAATAGAAGCGTTTTTGGCGTAAATGGTGATTCCGCGCTCGAGTTCAAGCTTATTTGAATCCATGGAAACACCCTCTTCACCTACCCCGGTTTGCTTTAAAAGTGCGTCCGTCAGGGTCGTTTTTCCGTGGTCCACGTGCGCAATGATGGCGATGTTTCTGATTTCCATGAATGAAAAGAGGCCTCGCGGCCTGTGTTGAATATAGCTTAAAAACAATGCAAAAACAACGTGATTGACGGTTCAAGCGGCAAGAGTATATTTCATACTATGAACGAAAGACATGAGCGATCGGTTTCCGAAAAATCCAAAAGATTCGTGCCTGCCGCACTCGCCGCGCTTTTTCTTTCAGGATGCGCGACCCTTCCCAACGGAAACTCTCGTTCCGGGGACGCTGCTCTTATCCGCGAGGCATTACATTTCATAAGCGATACTCGCATCCCGGCACATCGCACTCAGGTTCCGTTTTTAAACCAAACCACAGAACGGGTCGCGACCTTTGTCTCTCCTGAGAACTGGATGTATCGTGTTTCTACATATACAGACCAGGGTCATCCAACGCTTGAGATTGATGTCTGCCAAACTCACTCCGAGACCGATTGCGCGCCCTTTTCCGATGGCTATAACGTAATCGACACGGATATTAATGAAATACCTGATAGTATCGAATTGAATCATGTTGTAATGCCGGGAGTCAGAGTCTCCCAGACATTCTTCCGCGATAATCGCGGCGGTGAAAAAACCTGGAACGAACAGGAAGCACGGGAACTCTACGATCGTGCGCTACAAGGCGTAAGCGCATACGTTCACGCACGACATGCACCTGCTCCTAGAGACTACACGCCTAGATTAGAAGACACGATATAAGCTTACGCCGTTCGATATGGTGCAAGATTTTGCTCCATTCGCTCCACGGGCGGGAGGGATTCATCAATAGTGAATTTTGCTCCCGTCAGTTTTTCATAGATTTCGATGTATCTGCGCGAAAGCTCTAAAACCATATCTTCCGGGGCTTCTGGCAACACTGCATCGTTATATGGGTCGCAATGTTCCTTAAACCAGATTCTCAAAAATTCCTTATCAAATGCCATCGGTTCTAATCCTTCGGCAATACGCTGTTCAAAACTGTCTTTAAGCCAGTAGCGCGAATTGTCCGGCGTGTGCACTTCGTCAATCAAAATCACCTTGCCGTCATACAGTCCGAACTCGTATTTCGTATCAACCAAAATAAATCCTTTTTCCGAGGCGTGCTTCTGTCCGAACGCAAAAAGTTCAAGCGCCGCTCTCTGCATTTCCGCCCACTCAGCTTCCGTCGCAAGTCCGCGCGGCACCACCTCGTCTAAACTCAGGTTTTCATCGTGCCCCGCTTTTGTCGTCGGTGTAATAATTGCCTTCGGCAAAGGCATATTCTTCTTCATGCCGTCAGGCAGTGTGATTCCGCCGAAATCCCGTTTCCCTTTCTGATACGCAGTCCATATAGAGGTATCAGTAACGCCCGTCAGATATCCGCGCACCACTACTTCAACCAAAAACGGCTTCGCAAGTTTCGCAACAACCACATTCGGGTCGGGCACGGCAATGACCTGGTTTTGCACAATGGCTTCAGTATTTTTAAACCACCACGCGGAAATCAAATTCAAAACCGCTCCTTTATTAGGGATATGGGCGATGATGCGGTCAAAGGACGAATGCCGGTCGGTAGTAATCAGAATTATTTTGTCCGACTGCGTATAAATATCCCGAACCTTTCCTTCCGTCTTGGTGCCGATATTTTTAAAATCCGTTGTTTTGATGACGTTCATATAGTTCAAAAGTGTAACTCACTCCCAGGAGACTCAATACCCTTACTCACAAGGACTATCCCGGATTCGGAAGTTATTTCGCCTGCAACCTTTGCCTCAAAACCCTTTTCCTTCGCGTACACTAAAACCTTTTCGGGTTCAGGGGTGATAAGCAGCATTCCCTGCCCCATATTCCATGCGCGATACGCGTCAGCGTCAGACACGTTTCCGGATTTTTGCGCATGTTGCATTACTGAAGGAGGTTCATACAAATCGGTAAGATGCGCGCCGAGCTTTGATGCGCGCAAAACTCGTCCGAGTTTTTCCGGAATGCCGCCGCCCGTTATATGTGCAACGCCATGAACTGGCGAAACGCCTTTCGTATCCATACCGCCATGAAGGCCGACGACAAAACGCGAATAGATAATTGATGGCGTGAGTGCGGCAAGCCCGAGCGTCGTTCCTTCAAACGGAGTCGTATGCCACTCTGCTCCGTGCGTATCTTCAAAAATCTTCCGTACCAACGACCACCCATTGCAGCGAAAACCGTTTTCTTTAAGCGCAACAATTGCATCGCCGGCCTTTATTTCCATGCCAGTAAGCAGGTTTTCTTTTTTTGCAAACCACACGCACGCCGCACCCCAATGGAATGGAAAATCACCATAGCCTGAAAGCAAGTTGCCCATCTGCGCTATTTCGCCGTTGATGATTGCGACGTTCGCTTCTTTTGCGGCCGCGACATATCCTTCTGCAAGCTTCTCGAGAATCGGCAAGCGCGACGCATCGTTGCCTAAGCTTTTCACATCAAGCGTGGTTCCAACGAGAACCGGCTCTCCGCCGCGTAAAACGGCGTCGTCGCAGACCATGGCAAAAAGGTCGTACGCAATCGTGTCGTACACGCCGGTTCTTTCCACTATCTCGGCTTTGGTGCCGATAGTGTCAAACCCCACCGAAAAAAAAGTGCCGGAAGGCAAATTCTCCGCAGACACCATTTTAAGCGAAGCGAAGTCGTCAATCGGCGCGATAACTTCCCCTATTTTTCCTTTTCTGTTTTCAAAGCTTTTCTTTGAAGCTTCGTGCATGAGGCGCGATGCCTCTGCTTCAATGTCTACGTTGACACCCGCTTTGCCGTAGGCGTCAGTCATATCAAACCATTCTCTTCCATATACTTTTTAAATCCGCGCTCTTCTATTTTTTCCGCTTTCGCCACCACCTCCTTTTCCATCTTCTTTTTATACTCAACCACTTGTTGCATCACGCCCGCATCCCCTGCGCCGATAATTTGAGCGGCAAGGATGCCGGCGTTTTTTGCTCCGTTTATGGCAACGCATGCTACTGGAACGCCCGGTGGCATCTGCGCAATTGCAAACAAAGAATCAATTCCGCCCGAGGTTGAGCTTTTTATCGGAACGCCGATAACCGGAAGCGGAGTAAATGCGGCAATAACGCCCGGCAAATGTGCTGCAACGCCTGCACCTGCAATAATCACCCTCAAACCCTTCTCATGAGCCCCTTTAGCGTATTCCGCCACCTCATTGGGTGCGCGGTGCGCGGAAAGCGCAGTTACTTCCGATTGAATCCCAAACTCCGTCAAAACATCCGCCGCCGCCTTCATCACGGTGAGGTCCGAATCCGACCCCATGATGATACCGACAAGCGCCTTATTCATGGCGTTATTTTAACACAAAACCCGTTTCTGAAGAACAAAAGCCGTCCGCTAGTTTTTCGCTTTTTCAACTGCAGAATGAGGCTCCATTTTTTCACCGAGAGCCGCCAATTGTTTTTCCGTAAGGACTTTCTTCGCATCTGGCAGTATCTCCTCTTCTTCGGTTCGTACCTGGTATTTCACGACATCAATCAACTCTTCCATTTTCTCATCCAACTCATCGCGCGCCGTGGCGTTCTCGAGCCGAGAAACAAGTACCTTCACGTTTCCGTCTTTTTCTGCAGCGTCTTTTACGATTTCTTCCTGAGTCTTCCCTTTTTTCTCTAGTATCGGATAAAAGTATGTTTCCTTCATCTTGGTATGTGCGGAAAGACCGTCGAGAATATCGTGCGCTATCTCTTCTTTGCGGGAATTACTCCGCGCGTTCTGGTATTCCATGTACCAGTCTTCAAACGCGCGATGGTCCCGCCTGATTACGGTTATTGCATCCATATCCCAATATTTTAAAACGAACGCGTGAAAAACGCGTGAACAGAAAAATGCGCTTTTACTGCCCCGGCTCCGCGCGAAATTCAGCTTTGAACTCTGCCAATTCTGTCGGTCCGAATCCGCAGCAAAGCCCGGCATCAGGAAATTTATGTATTTTGCAAATGCCCGCAAACTCAAGCGTAGTGACCGGCTCTCCATGATGATGAACGCTTCCGTTGCTGTTCCCTGCAGCTTTCAAAGCGCGTTTGTCGGGAATGTCGCGGCTGTTGGCGCATGCAAACTGAAGCGCTCCGGGATTTCGCTTTGCCGCTTTATCGATTCCCGTACATGAACCGCAGTTCGCGCCGAGTATAACTTTTGTTGAGAGTCCGTCTTCGTTGCGGTCAATGAACGCAAGCGCCTCTTGAAGCGTGGTGCCGTCGGCGGCAAACTCCCCGCGCGAATCAAACGCTATGCCGACTCTCAATACCGGGACTTCCGCGGTGTTTGCCGCTCTCCAAATGCCCCGCAATCTGTCTTTTGATGCAGTTGCTTCGCCGACGGGTGTGTACCCGAGATGCGCCGCCGCAGATACCTGCGGAGTGACGTGTTCCACCACATCCTGCACCGACTCTCCCGGTTCGGGAATATATCCGTCCGGGCAATAGCCGACGGAAAATAATCGCTCTACAGGAGGCGCAATGCCTCTTTCGGTTCGTCTTTGTAGGATACTTTCAAAAAGCCGATGCTGCGCATAGACAATCTTTCCGTATGTTTTAGCATCTCCTGCTTTTCCCTTTACTGGATATGTCGGCAGTGCGGCAACATCGCTTACATCAAGGTACGCTTCTATGAGCGTCGAGAGCGCCCGTTTGTGAAGCCTCTGAACCGCGTGTTCTGTGCTAATAATTCCGCCCGTATCCAAAGTTTGCGGAGTAGCGCCAACTGCTTCCGCGTAGAAGTTTGTGTAGGGTCCGGTCAGTATTCTTTTAGCTATATATGTTTCTGACATGAGAAATTTAAATAAAAAGCCCTCGTTTCCGAAGGCTGATTCTGGAGAGGGCTTTGTGAACTAAATGTTTGAAGTAGACAAAACCAGCCTTCGCATAAAGGTCATCATCGCCATCATCATAATTCCTGCGAGCGCGTAATTCATGGTTCTGTAGGCTCAAAATACTCCTCAATCCAGCCCCAGTCAAGACGCTCTTTGTTATTCCACCATTCGAACGAATAAGGGGTATATGGAATAGAGTTAAATTGACTTAGATGTACGCGAGCTGTAAGGTTGGAAAACGATGCCAAAACCGGAAGAAAAGAAAGCACCTTTGATAGTGGAATTACCGAGCGAAAACAGGGTACTACATGTACAGCTTATAAAAATGGTGCTGGAAGGAAATCTAACTGCCGACCAAATCGCTCAACTTGGTGAGACATTGAGCATAATCAGCAAAGCAAGGAGGTGGAACAACAAGGAAGTGTTGGCTCAATTAAGCGCTTTTGCCAGAGAAGACCCTAATTCTTGAAATAGTCGATTCCGTTCCTAAAAATTTGAAGGCCGGCCGAATCAAAGGCGAGTTTTTTGCCGGCGCGTTTTGCTTTCTCCTTCATCAAGGGCCAATCGGGTCGCTGCACCATAAACAGGTTTCTGTCAGGATGTGGCATCATACCCAATACTCGCCCGTCATACGCCAACACCCCGGCAATGTTTTCAGTCGCGCCGTTCGGGTTTGCAGGTAAATCCTGGTACATCGCTGTTTCGCCTTTGTAATACCGAAACGCAACTTGTTTGTTTTTCTTCAAATCTGCCAAAACTTTTGCGGGTGCGATGTATCTCCCTTCCCCGTGCGCAATCGGCATCGACATTGATTCAATACCGGTAAGCCATGCACTCTTGCCTTCCGCCTTCAAATCCACCCAACGGTCCACGTAGCGGTTTGATTCGTTGAATGTTACGGCGCCCGGCAATATCCCGATTTGCGAAAGTATTTGAAAACCGTTGCAGATACCGATAACCAACTTTCCGCTTTCAATAAATTCCATAAGCGGTTTCCACAAGTGATTCCGCACGCGGTTGCCGTATGCTTTTCCGCTTCCCGTGTCGTCCCCGTACGCAAATCCGCCGGGGAAAGCCAGAATCTGGTATTTCTCCATTTTTACTTTCCCGTCGATTACATCGTTGATGTGTACGATATCCGCTTTTCCGCCCGCACGTTCAAATGCATACGCCGTCTCTTCTTCGCAGTTCAAACCGTATCCGGCAAATACTAGAACCTTCACTGTCTCTTCCTTTTTTTCCTGTTTCTTTTTCATATCACCAATTTTTGAAACGCTTCTTGTATGACGCAAAAGCATCTTTAAGTTCGATGCGGACCTTGCTCTTTCCTGCCGAAATCGAAATAAGCGGAGCTTTTTCTACTTTTCCCACTTTTTCAAACGCCTGTCCTTTGAAAAGCTTTTCAAACTTCGCTTTATTTTTCGGGTCAATTGTCACTACGATTCTTCCCTGAGATTCTGAAAAAAGAGCAAAATCAACACGTCCTGTTTTTTTGGATATATTTGCTAAATCAATACTCAGCCCCAGTTTTCCCGCCATTGCCGTGCGAAGTATCGCCGCCGCCAATCCTCCGCGATTCACAGAAACGGATGACGCAACCAATTCCTGCTGTATTGCCTTCTCAAGCGTCTGATACATTTTCAAATTTTTCTTGCCATCAACATGCGGCACACTTCCTCGCTTCTCGCCAAGAATCCTAAAATATTCCGAACCGCCGAGCTCCATATGCGTCTCACCCAAGACGTATACCAAATCCCCTGCAAACTTCGCATCAATGGAAACCGCTTTCTCCGCATCCTTCATCACGCCGATTGAAGAGATGAGCAAGGTCGGCAGTGCGGAAATTTTTATCGGCTCGCCTTTTTCGTCGTACCCGCGAAAATCATTAAACATGCTGTCCTTGCCGGAAATAAACGGCGTACCGTACAACGTTGCGTATTCGTAACACGCGCGCGCCGCTTCCCGTAACTGCCACAAACGCTCTGAATCATATGAATCCGTCCAGCAGAAATTGTCCAAAATTGCCAAATGGCTCATTGACGCCCCCGCAACAACTGCGTTTCGAATAGCAGTATCAAGGGACGCCGCCGCCATATTAAAGGGGTCAATGTCGGAATAGTACGGATACAACGCTGAGGAAAGCACCACAGCGCGCTTTGAGGTAAGAAGCGGACGAAACACCGACGCATCGCCGGTTACGCGTCCGGCGCCTTGTACGGGCTTAATAACCGAACCGCTTTGCACTTCGTGGTCGTATTGCTTTGCCAAAAATTCGTTTGAAGAAAGGTTATGGCTCCCCATAACTTTTAATATCATTTCCGCCAAATCCTTCGGTTCTTCCTTCTCTGCAATATACGCGGGTTCGTTTTCGCTGAACGTGTGCGTGTTTGGCTCCCTGGTATATTGCTGGCGCTTAGGCAATCCGTCATGCAAAAATTTCATATCCAAATCCATAACCGTCTTTCCCTTGTATGACACATGGCACTTGCCGGAATTCGTAAACTCTCCAATCACGGTCGCTTCAACGCCCCGGCGTTTCATTAAATCCTCAAATTCCTTCCACTTGCTCTTGGGTACCGCCAAAGTCATGCGCTCTTGTGATTCCGAAATCCAAATCTGCCACGGCTCAAGACCTGGATATTTCAACGGTACTTTTTCAAGCGTTACCTTTGCTCCGCCTGATTGTTCTGCCATTTCCCCGATTGACGAAGAAAGCCCGCCGGCGCCGTTGTCGGTTATAGATGTGTACAGATTCAAATCGCGCGCTTCTTTTGCTATCGCATCCGAAAGCTTCTTCTGCGTTATCGGGTCGCCAATCTGTACGGATGTTGCAGGGCTTCCGGCATCAATAGACTCCGATGAGAATGTCGCTCCGTGTATGCCGTCTAATCCAACGCGTCCGCCTACCATCACGATATAATCGCCGGGTTTTGCTTTCTTTTCATACAATTTCCGCGCACCGTTTTTTTTCGGAATCAATCCCACCGTTCCCGCAAACACCAACGGCTTTCCGCGATATGACTCGTCAAAAATCATAAAACCATGGGGCGTTGGGATTCCGCTCTGGTTTCCGCCTGCGTTAATTCCCTTTATCACTCCTTCTGCAATACGCTTGCTGGGGAGCATCTCATTCGTCAGATTCGAGTCCCGAAATAATCTGCGCGTATCCTCAGCCGGTGCGAAACAAAATCCGTACACGTTCGCCACCGGCTTTGCGCCTAGCCCGAATCCCAACGCATCGCGGTTCACGCCGACCACACCGGTAATCGCTCCGCCGAACGGGTCTAAGGCCGACGGGCTGTTATGCGTTTCAACTTTGTGCGTCACCACGTACTCATCATCAAATTCAATTCCGCCGGAATTATCTTTAAACACCGATATGCAAAAATCGTCTTTCCCTTTATTTCGTCTTATCTCTTCCGTCGCTTTTTTGATGTAGCCCTTATAAATACCCTCTTTCATCTCATCAATCGGATTTGCAAAAATCGTGTGTTTGCAATGCTCGCTCCACGTCTGCGCCAACGCTTCCAATTCAACATCCGTCGGGTTTCTGCCAAGTTCTTCAAAATGGTCTCGAATTGCGCGCATGAAATCCAATTCAAGCGCCAACGGCCCACGGTATGTTCCGTCTTCATTTCTGATTCCTTTCTTGCCTATCTCTTCAAGCTCATTGTCAGAAACATTTAAATCAATCTCCAAAACTTTTGAAGACGCCGTAAGATGCACTTTCGGAACGACGGGTGCCTGGTTTTTTATCTTATGCAACTCCTTCGCGTCGTATATATTCGCGCGTTGAATCAGCGGGTTATGCAAACTGCCTGCAATTTTTTCCGCGTCTTCCAGTTTTATTTTTCCTTCAATGAAAAATACCTGCGCTGAATAGACGTGTTCGCCCTCTTTAAATTTCTTGCCTGTTGCGTCTTCAATTGTTTCAACCGCCGTGGTGCCCACGTTATCGGTAACCCCGGGCAAGAATCCGATTTCGATTGCGAAGTCGAATGCCTTAGGCAGCCACCTTCCCATCGTCGAAGCCTCGACAAGCGGGTTTGTAAGCACAAACCGGGCTTTTTCGAGCCCGGCTTTTGGTAGTTCTGTATCTATGAGATAGCAGTCCGCAATATGGACGGCTTTTACCTTTGTACCGGCAATTTCCCGAAAAGCCTTCAGTTTAAGCTCCGCGCGTGCATCCTGGATTGTTGGGGTTACATCAATCCGGATAGCCATACAGCAATGATATAAGAAAAACACGCTCACTGCAAAAAAGCCGCCAAGCGGGAAGCTCGGCGGCTTTTTCAAAGAAACTGAAGCTATTGAACGTTAATCACGCCTCCGCCGATGCTGCCGGATTCGTTTATGTTCTGTATCACCCAAAGTCCGGGAGTGGTGAACGAGAACAAGTACGTTCCTCCTTTGCCGACGGAATGCGAATCCATCACATTACCCGCGGTCGAAGTCGAATTCAGCGCAACACTTACCCGCATAGTGAGGTTGTCCTTGTTAACGAACTTCACGCTATCCCCGCGTTTAATTTTCAAAACCGCCGGGGTGAAAATGTCGCTGTTGTAATTCACCGTATAAAGATAGTGCCCGTCGCTTTGCAAAACCGGCTGACCGGCTGCTACCCCCGCTCCGGTTCCGCCTGAGTTACTATCAGTGGTATCGGTCTGGGTCGTGTCCGGAACTTGCGCAATGGGTGCAGGTTGTGATGCAACAAATCCCCACACCAGAAGTGCCGCCACAGCTGCCCCCGCAAGGAAAATAAGAATGCTTTTCATATCCATAATTTAAAAGATAAATAGTTTATAAATCAATCGGGCTTTAGCCCAATCATGAAGACGCCCTAACCATCCCCACATTACACCCCTCTTAATGAAGTATTTATGAAGCCCTAGGCGTTTGAACCGGCAACATACCCCGTGGTCCAGCAGAGCTGGAGCGAATACCCGCCTGAAGGGCGGTTTATATTTAATAAATCCCCCGTTACGTAGAGATTCGGATATTTCAAGGAACGCATCGTTTTCGTATCAATCTCGGTTAACGGCACCCCGCCGTCTGCCAATACCGCCCTGTCATACCCCATCAGGTGCGTTATATGCACCGGAAGCGCTTTCAGCATCCGCACAATCTTTTTCCTGTCGTCCTTTGAAACCGAATGTACCTTGGTCTCAAAATCAATATCGGGGAGAAGCGTCTGTATTCCTTTCCAGGTTCCTGTGGGGCAAATTTCCCGAAATGCATTCTTCAGAGTTTTATTTTTCTCGTTATCAAAAATAGAAAGTATTCGTTTTTCCAAGGCGCCCAAATCAAGTGCCGGGAACGCATCAATCACAGCATGCACCTGTCCACCCTCAAGCATTCCGCCCACCTGGCCTGCAGAATTTAAAATCAACGGCCCCGATAACCCGAAGTGTGTAAACAAAACGCTTCCGGTTTTTGAAAACACTTTTTCATCCTCGAGGTAAAACGTGATTTTCATATCCTGCATGGATACGCCTTTCATCATCTTTATCCATTCATCCGAAACTGCGAGGGGCACGATTGTGGGTGTCGGGTCTTTTACCGTGTGCCCGATATTTTTCAAAAACCGAAATCCGTCGCCCGTGGAACCTGTTTCCGGATGCGAAACTCCTCCGGTTGAAAGTATGTACGAAGAAGCATGGAATGTTCCCTGATTTGTTGAAACACCGGTCACTTCGCCATTTTCGGCGCTAATTCCAGTAACCGTGCAGTTTGAAATCACAGTCACTTTATTTTTCTCCAATTCTTTTTTCAAAACCAAATATACATCCGGCGCTTTTTCCGTTTCCGGAAACGCGCGTTTCCGCGCCTGCACCACCAAGGGCAATTTTCTGTCTTCAAAATACGAAAACGTATCTTTTA
>CAZPUX010000005.1:0-11706 GCA_964589865.1 uncultured Candidatus Saccharibacteria bacterium
CCGGGAATATGATCGTCGAATTTTTCTCGGTAGAGATTTCGGACATGGTCTGCAAGGTGCGCAACTGAAGCGCCACCGGGTGCGCAGCAATAATATCAGCCGCCTCGCCAAGTTTGACTGCTGCTTGAAATTCACCTTCGGCTGCAACGATTTTCGCCCGGCGCTCCCTTTCAGCCTCAGCTTCCTTTGCCATCGCGCGCTGCATATTATCCGGAAGCGTAATGTCTTTGATTTCAACCGCCGTTACCTCCGCGCCCCACGGTTCGGTGTGCGCATCAATGACATTCTTTATCTGGGTATTTATTTCCGACGTCTGACTCAGCAGCTGGTCTAACTGGAATTGACCGACAACATTCCTTACGGTCGTCTGACTGATTTGATTGACGGCATCGTACACATTCTCAACGGAAACGACGGATTTCTGCGGGTCGACAATGTGGTAATACGCAACCGCCGCGATATCAATCGAAACGTTATCTTTGGTGATTATTTTCTGCGCAGGAATATTCATCGTAATGGTGCGCAAAGTCACCTTGGTCATCTGTTCTATAATCGGAACTAGGATAATGAGCCCGGGACCGCGAACGCCGGTTACTTTCCCAAGAGAGAAAACTACTCCGCGGTCGTATTCTTTAACGACCTTAAGCGAAGAAAATAAAAGCCCAACGATAAGAACACCGAGCGGTATAAGTAAAAACATAGGCACATTATACCTTGTTCGCCTTTCCTTTGCGGAACAGCATAATCAGGGTCATGAGTGAATTAGTAGTAATCATGGCAATTGAATGAAGCGTAGTGGCGATGTTATACGCCTGAAGCGAGAAGAGCGCCAGCGCATGCCTGAGTACGTTCATGCCATAGAGAACCGGGGTTTCCGTTCGCGGGTATGTCCACGTCTTTAAAATGGTCGGGACAAATGCGATTAAATCAATGGCGACCGCAATAATCACGGAAATCGTGGGGTCTTTGGTCGCCACCCATAGCCCGATGCCGACGAGCGCGAGAAACAGAAAAAACGTGTCGGTGAAAGTAATTTTTTTAAATCCGTAGCGCAAGGACAGAAGAAAAATGATGAAGGTGAATATTTCCGATGCGAACGTCGGAATGGCACCCACGCCTGCGCCTTTTGCCAATTGTCCGAAAAAGATAATGCCGGATACCACGCTCCATACAAACCACGTGTACGCATGCGGTTGAACTTTTTTATCAAGTACATCTTTGACGTACGGCACATTGCCGACAACCGCCATGAGTGCCGCGACAATCGCGAGTGTTTCCTTCACGATGCTTATTATAGCCCCGCAAGTGCTAGGCGGATGCTACGCTTGCTTCATTTCCTTCTTCCAATCTTCCTTAAGACTTTTTACATTTTCCGACATCTCCTCAAAACGGTCTTTAAAATCGGCTGAAATTTCTTCCGCTTTCTCTTCCGCGATTTCCCTGAGAACAGCGTATTTCTCGACTACCTCATCGACAATTTTGTTATAGATTTCTTCGCTCATTTCCTTTGCCGATTCCATACGTTCGGAAATTTCTTTGGACGCATCTTTGACCCAAGCATCAAGGTGTTTTTTATTTGCCTTGCCTTTCGGACCGTAGAGAAAATATCCGGCTGCGAGCGTTGCAGTAGCGGCGCCCGCAATAAAAGCGGCTATATTCATGCCCGAGTGCCCGTGATGATATTTGTGGTGATTCATAGAGAAGTGTTTTGTTTACGTGTTTTTAATAAGCGGTTAAAAATCAGAAGACCGGTACTGAGCTTCCTTATTTTTACGCGGCTTCATAAAGGTTGACGCAACAGAGTGCGCTGTCCTTACAAGAAAGTGCACATTGGCCGAAACGCCGCGTTTTAAAGAATCGACTCCGCCTTCAAAATCACTGACGTGCTTATGCATCCTCACGAAAAGCCGGTGCGCCTCGCGTGCCGTCCGTATTGCGTAGAACGCAAAGACACAGATGAGCGCCGTCACGACAACGACCGCAATCGTTGTTACGAAAAAGAAAACATCCGCCTTCATGAAATCGTTCATATGCTGCAGTCCGCCCCGAAGTGCGGCGAACCTTTAGGTTAATTATGCAAAGAGGAGGTGAACATCAAATGAACCCTCTTTCCCCGCACTAGAAAGACGCACGGCTCCGGTATTCGTTACGGCGCACGCACACCTGTTCAATCTAGGAAATCGCTTTGCCGTGCTTAGAACTCCACGCGTACATAGCTACCGCGGCGGAAGCCGCAACGTTCAGAGATTCAGCGCGCAGGTCCATGGGAATTGAAAGAATCATGTCGCACAATTTTCGTATGGTACCGGGAATGCCCGCGCCTTCATTTCCTAAAATCAAAAGCGACGCTGTACGGAATGGCTCTTCCGCAATGGGCTGTTTGCCGTCTCCAGACAAACCATACACACGGACGCCTTTTTCTTTCAATTTTACGAGCGCTTCTTCAACGTTTACAACTTTTACCAAAGGAATACGAAAGACCATGCCTGCGGATGCTTTAATCGCAGCAGGTGAAATGGGCGCTTGCCGTTTGCTCGGCATCAATACGGCGCTTGCACCGAATGCAACTGCGGAGCGGATAATTGCGCCGACATTGTGCGGGTCCTGAATTTCGCTCATGAGAACAAGAAGCGTGTCCGGGTTTGCGGAAAAGTTTTTAATGTATTCGTCAAAAGGAATTTCCAAATCGGCAGTACCGATAAGCGCCACAATCCCCTGGTGCGGAGCGTTCCCTTCCACCTGCGAAGTAACTTTCCGGACATCCAGACGCTCGGTGGGAATACCGGAACTTTGAACCAAGGCGCGGAGTTTTTTATCGTCCATCTGCGGCGAGAGATATATTTTCCGGATGATTTTCGGCGTGTTTTGAATCGCCTCAAACACGGCGTGTTTGCCGTAAACGTACAGTTTGCTCTGCTTCATTCAACCTAGAGTAACACGTACCTGCCTATTTCAGACATAGGACCTTTCGCGCGAATGGTAGAATGTTTTGATAAATAACTACTATGATTACGAAGAAACAAGGAGGAGTTTCTTTGATTTAGGCAAACACTTAATTTCTGCTTCGCGTTTTGACGCGGAACTGCGGTTTTTGCTCTTTTCAAAATACAAAAGTTTTTTTACTTTTTTAGCACGCGTGTAGCGCCCCCCTTTCCCTTCTTTGTGTTCTTTTAGTCTTCGTTGAACATTGGTCGTAATACCCGTATATAAAGAACCGTCGCGGCATTCGATGATGTAAACGAAATACATGCGTTCAGTTTAGCAAGGCTGGAAGTATGGCCGAAAAAATGGTATCTCTTACTCTATTGCGGGATCGTCTAATGGTAGGACACCTCCCTCTGGAGGAGGCTATCTTGGTTCGAGTCCAGGTCCCGCAGCAAGTTCGCGCAGGCGAACGCAGTGCCCAGCGCCAACAGGCGCGGATACAAACGTCTAATCAAAAAACCCGCATCATGCGGGTTTTTTGATTTGAGAAGTAATTTTGTATTACTAGTCAACCTGCTCAGCAACAAGAATTTCCTGTTGAGGAGCACGATAGCCTACCACTGCACGCAATAGTCTTCGGGCAAGACCGACTTTCTTCGGCGTAGGAACTACATCCTCAACCACGGCAATCTCCTCATTATTAGCATCGGGTTGATGTTCCGGTTCCGGAGCAGGGGTAGCCGTTTCTAAGTTAGCACCGGCGCCAGCGTCGGCTCCCGCACCAGCGTCACCAGCTCCCCCTTCGCGCGGATCTCCGAGCGCACCTGCTTCATTTACCGGAAGTTCTTCCCTGGTGATTAGAGTATCCGGACCCTGAGGTCTTACTGTTTCACCTGCAGGTGCAAGAATCGCATCAGCATTCTCATGCTGAATTTCAGTATGAACCGGGGTTCCCAAGAGTTCTGCTTCAAGAGCCTCGAAGTGAGCCAGTCTTTCATCAGCCTGCGCGCGTTCTACGCGTGCTCTTTCAGCAGCAGAAGAAGCCGCTGCTTTTGCAGAATTAGCGATACCGTTTTTTTCCTGCCAAGCGGAATTAGCAGCGTCAAGCGCACCACGGGCAAGCGCTAACACGCGTTCTGCTTCTGCAACTGCTCCTTCCTTTTCAACCTTTACCTCGAAAGCTTCGCGATTAGCTGCTTCAGCAGGACCAACGGCTTCCGCCTTTGCTGCAGCTTCAATCTCTGCTGCGTCTGCTTCTCCATCTTCTTTCGCTGCTTCTGCACGAGCGATAGCAAGTGCTGCTCTGTATCGAGCTAATGCAGGTTGTGCTTTTTCGAGAAGTCGTCTTGCTTCAGCAATTGCTCTTACAGAACCTCTTTCCGAAACTACTGGAAGAGCGTCCTGTGCTTCTTCAGCATCAGCAGGTGACATTCCTTCTGCCCCGCTTCTACCCCACAAACGAAATTTTGCCATAAATATAAATTGTTACTTTTAAATTCTTTTTGTAAGCGCGAATAATACACAATACGCAGAAGCAGTGTCAATATTTGACATTTATAGGAAGAGTTTCTTAATTTGAAATCGCGGGAGCCTTTCCCACATACGTTGTATCGGTCAACTGTTTCATTAAAAAATCCACAAAATCAGCCCTCGTAAGCCGAAACCACGTAACGCCATTGCCGAAATATCCTATTTTTACATTCCCCCGCTTCGGACGGTTGGTTAAAAGCGGAACACGCACAATTGTCCAATCAAGCCCTGATTCACGAATTTCCTGGCCTAAATTTTTCATATCCGTGTACCCGGCGTGCAAAATGAATCCGACCCCGACGATTAAGCACCAATAAATAAAATTAAACCGGTCATTCGCATCCGGGATTGAGGGCGTGCCGAGCGCGATTAATCTTTTCACTCCGTGCTTTTTCATTGAGTGAATGATGAGCTTGTACGCGGGAGCAAAAATAAGTTTGTTCTGCCTCCCCAGGGGACCGATAACAGAAACAACCGCATCTGAGCCGGCGATTGCTTGGTCAATTTTTTCCGCATCGGATAAATCGCCGATAACGACGGAAAATTTTGAACCCTGTGTATGAAGTTTTTTTGGACTCCGTACGTACGCCGTGATTTCATGCCCTGTCTGCAAGGCTTCTTTCACGAACAAACTTCCCACGTGCCCCGTGGCTCCGAAAACGGTTATTTTCATATTACAAATGCAAGAGAGATGCTATTTCGCCGAAGCCCATCAAGAGTGCCGAAACAAGTGCGCCCACCCAGCTTACGGTTGAAACTCCCCCGCTTACGAAAAGCGGAATTTTTTCTTTCATCGAGAGTGATTTGAACGAGCGTTCAATCGCAATATGCATTAATTTTCCGATAAAGAACGAGTTGACGACAAGCGCGAGCACAAAAACCATTTTTATAATAAATGCCGGTGTTTTCAAAAGAAACGGAAATATAGACATCGACATCGCAACACCCGAGAGAATCATCATAATGAGTCCGAAGCCCGTCAGGTTGTGAACCGTTTTCATGACTTTGGGATTCAAGTTTTCCTTGTGGCCCATAATCCATTGATGCGCCTGGAAATCGGCGAAGAGAATTAACGGAATCAGACACGCGAGCGAAGCGAGGTGTATGTAGATAATTGGTATAGAAAAGCCGAAAAAGTCGAGCATGCAATAAAGTATACGCTTTCTAAGGCGCGTTCGGTGCAATGCAAGTCCACGCTCTCTAGCGTGCTTTAGGGGAGGCACGTATAATCAAAGTATGGGATTCAAAGGCGGCGGACCGAAATTTAACAGGGCCGAACAGGAAAGGGTGCATCGCGAACTTGCCGCAAGCGAAAGAAAAACCTGTTTAGACCTTTGCTACGGAAGAAGAGGGCGCATGCTTACAGACTGCCTTGCGGGCTGCCGACATCACAACCTAAGCGGTAAACGCTAGGAGGGACTGAATAAAATTTATTCCTCCGTTATTTTTGCGAGCGAGTGCGGATTGTTTTCTTTGACGGAGCGGCCGGAGACGAGCTGGAACTCGACGCGTTTTTCAAACTCATCAAGGTTTTTTGCGCCCACGTATCCCATGGATACCTGCAGACCTCCCACCAGTTTATTGATTACCTCTTCGAGTGTTCCCGCATACGGAACCAGCGCTGACACGCCTTCGGGAACGATGCGTTTTGATTTGCCCAAATAACGATCGTTTGCCTGGCCTTCCATCAAGACCGCCTTTGAACCCATACCCCGGTATTCCTTAAATTTCTTTCCGTCAATTTCCAACAATTTTCCGGGGGCCGCATCAGTGCCTGCAAGCAAGTTTCCAAGCATAACGGCAGATGCGCCTGCGCCTAATGCCTTTGCAATGTCCCCCGAGTTTCGCATTCCTCCGTCGGCAATTACCGGAACGTTCGCTTTTTTCGCAATTTCAACGACTTCAAGAATTGCCGAAAGCTGCGGAACCCCAACGCCTGAAACAATGCGCGTCGTGCAGATTGAACCAGGACCTATACCCACCTTAATGCCGTCGGCGAATTTCACCAATTCTTTTGCTGCTTCTGCGGTTGCGATGTTCCCTACCAACACCGGCACGTTGCCCGCTATTTCTTTTATTTTACGAGCGCCGTTAATGACGTTTGCATTGTGGCCGTGCGCGGAATCAATTGCCAACACATCAGCACCCGCCTCCAAAAGCATTTTTGCGCGCGCCTCATCAAACGGACTGCAGGCAGCGCCGACGCGAACGCCTGCTTTTTTCGCTTCCTTAACCATCGCTACTTCGGCTTCTGCCGGCTGGTTGCGGTGGATGATTGCAAGGCCACCGAGTCTGCCTAAACCGATTGCCATTTCTACGCCCGACACCTTATCCATTGCCGCCGAAATAACCGGGATATCAAGAGCAAACCCGCCCTTTGCAAGGACCGTTTTTACCTCAGCTTCGCGCGGCTCCATCGCGGAAGCAGCCGGACGAATCAAGACGTCGTCAAATGTATATGAGATACCTGTTCGTATCTTTCCCATGCTCAAGTATAGCATTTACCCGTTTGCAGGCGCAACGGGGCGGGTGTAGGATGCCCCCACATGAGTGAAGCGGAAACGGAACAGAGACGCAGAATCATTGCAGCGGCGATTCGTTTTCGGGGTTCAATGTATCTGGGAACTTCTCATGCCGAGATACGGCACAGGATTGCAGAGCGACAAAAACTCCCCGGAGGTCAGGGTGAAGTAGAGGGACCGCATGGTTTTGTGACCGACAAAAGGGTATTTCTTCCGCGAACACTTGCGTTACTCTTTGCGGTCGAAACCAAGCAGGTACACCCAAGTTCAAACTCCGCAGAAGACGGACAACTCTACAGCGACGACTTACGTCCTCTATTGAAGCGAACGCCTATCGCACGAAAAAAGTAGCGCGCGCGGTGACCATCACGTCTTTCTCCAAAGATTGCGTGTCGTATGAGCCGTAATCGGTGACTTCAATTGAATTAGGCGCAAGCACCTGCACCACGCCTGATGAAGCGGATTTCAAGGAACCCACTGATTGTCCGCCTGCTTTTGCAATTTCAACTGCGCGAGCATGCGCGTCTTTTACGGCGTCCCCTAACAAGGACACCCGCAAATCAGGAAGGTTCGATACGTAATATTCAAGCTGATTCCATTGCAGGAAAATACCCTGTGCGGAAAGTTCGGTTATCTTCTTCGAAAGCGCATCGATGCCGTGCACGTCTTTTGATTCCACAACGATTTCCTGACGTAAATTGTATTCCTGTGGGCCTCCGTTCTGATTGTTGTTATAAATTTGTTCAACAAACACCTGCGACACGGTCACCTGGTCGTCTGTAATGCCGTTGGTCTTGAGGAAGGCAGTCACTGCCGACAAATCTTTCGCCAAAAGCGGGTATGCAGACTGCATTTTAAACTCATTAGTTTTTTCGATGAGGGACATCCTCCACTTCACAGAATCGCTCGTTACGTGCGTTTTAGCAGAGCCTGTAACGGTAAGCACGTTGTCCATGGCGTGGACCGCATAAAATGCGTAGGAGCCGAGCGCTGCCGCGATAATAATAGAGATACCGATAATTGCGGGCAAAAATGGCGGAACTGATATATGAATATCGGAGCGAGATGAGCCCGGGGGCAAAAGGTTATCCATGGATTTAATTATACGGTCTTTTTTCAACGAGCTTGATCGTGATATCAGGCTTTATCTCAACCACTACGTCACGGGAGGGGTCCTCCACATATTTAGCGACTTTGATTGAACGAAAATCTGCATGCCAACCTTTTGTGCGTTTATAGGTTGTGGCAACAATAGTTCCTTCGGCAATGACGACTTCCCCTCGAGCGACCAACACCTTATCTCGTAAATCCACCCCGGAAGCAGCAAATGCGTCGTGTGACTCCCGCGTTTCTTGTGCGCGTTTGTGGGCCTCGGCAAGTACCCAAAACATACAATCTTTATACGCCTTGCCTTATGGGGGGTCAATTAGGACTTCATGATTTCGATATATCGGCGACAACCCCAGCATGATCGGAAACACCAAACTCTAGGCGCACGTTCGATGCCAGGTAGCCGGTGGTCGTAAACAACCCGTCGACCATCATGTTCAATTGGCCTCGGCGATGCAAATTTCCGTCAATTGAGGTCGTGTACTCATCGGGAATGTTGTCTGTAAAATATGATGAAAGTGCAGAGAATATTTCCGCGCCCCGAGGTGCATTGAAATCACCCGCAAGCACCACTTCCTTTTGAAGAGCAGGCAGAGCAAGCATTTTTTGCAAATCCTCGCGCTGAAAATGGTCTGCCTTGCCGTCAGGCGTCCAGGTAAAGTGTGTTGTTGCGAGCGAATAGCGTGCGCCGTCTTTCTCGACCTCAGCAGAAATAAGCGCGAGACTTTTGGTGCGATTCGATGCTTCAACCGACGTGTAATCCAAATCCACGATATGTTCGGCACTCCCCCGATAGTATTCGATTGATTCTGCAAGAAACGGATATTTTGAAAAAATACAGCTGCCGATGACTTCGTGCGGATCCTGCCATATCGTCATCGGAGCATAGAGGTGATACGGAGCGTTCAGTGCTTTACCAATACGTTGAATTTTCGAAACGGGAAGTTCGAGCACGAATGCAACGTCCGGCATTTCTTTTTCAAAAAGCGATTCAACGGCATCAAGATGCCGGTCGATTTCTATATTTACCGAGACCAGTTTAAGCGAAGGGTTCATCTATACGCCGGGAGCATCTGTACGGCCTTTTAATTTCTTTTGTATCAATTCTTCAATGTGTGGAATCAATTTTTCTCGTATTGAAAATTCACCAGGCAAATCGAACTCCTCGTGGTACTTCACACCCTTATCGAGAGTACTGCCGCCAAAGGCACGAACTATTCTATAGTCGTTTGCAGGTTCGGCAACTTTTAGATTTTCTTTTTTCTTCATTACTTTATCCTCTTCATCAAAAATCTCGATAATCTCTACAACCTGAAATTTTTTATTAAACCGATCCATCCACGCTTGGCTCTCTGCGGTTACTATAATTTCAGATTCCCTTCCGAGCGCGCGCCAACGATCACGTGTTTCTTTCAATTTGAACACGAGAGGTAATTCTTCTTTGCGGTATCCGAAACCCGGATCCCCCTGAGCAAGCAAGGCATCTTCGGTGTTCCGTCCGGCAACTCGCGCATCTCTTTCTCGAGCTCGCCGTGCCAAGTCATCGGCTTCCGAAAGACCGCCAACAGGAGGTTGTCGTTTATCCATAGGCTATTTTCTCTTACTTGCCGCTTTTACAAACGCATCAAACAACGGATGCGGAGCAAGCGGTTTTGCCTGAAGCTCAGGATGAAACTGCGTGCCGAGCATAAATGGATGCGCGGATTTCGGAAGTTCCGCAATTTCCATCAAAACCCCCGAGGGCGAAACCCCGGAAAACACCACGCCCTCTTTTTCAAACGCTTCTATATACTGCGGATTTACTTCATAGCGGTGACGATGGCGCTCTTCAACCTCGCCTTTGCCGTATGCTTCGCGGGCAATTGTTCCCTTCTTCAACTCTGCGATGTACACGCCCAAACGCATGGTTCCTCCGTAACGGTCTTCGCGGAGGATTTTTCTCTGCTCAGGCATAACCAAAACAACCGGGTGTTTGGTTTTCGGGTCGATTTCGGTCGTATGCGCGCCCTCGAGCTTCAAAACGTTCCGTGCGTATTCAACAAGCATCAATTGCATGCCGTAGCAGAGACCGAAATACGGAATCTTGTTTTCGCGCGCATACTGAATGACTTTAATTTTCCCCTCAATGCCCGTTTCCCCGAATCCCCCGGGAACGATAATGCCGTCATAGTGCTTCAAAGTTGGGAGAGCGTTTTTGCCGTTTTGGAAATCCTTGGAATTAAGCCAGGTGATTTTCGGCTTGAAGCCCTGCGTGTAGCTTGAAAACTTGATTGCCTCAATCACCGAAAGGTAGGCGTCTGAAAGCATGAAATCGCCCGTATCGAAATATTTTCCGACAATGGCAATATTCAACTCCCCTTTTGCGCCGTGGATTTTATCAACAAACTTTCTCCACTCGGTCAGGTTTGATTTCGTGCGGGCTTTTAGCTTCAACACTGAGAGCAACAATTCGCCTAAACGGTCTTTTTCAAAATTCAGCGGGACTTCGTAGATATTGTCGACGTCGGGTGCGGAAATGATGTGGTCTTTGCGTACATTGCAGGATATTGAAATTTTTTCCTTGCGCTTCTCGTCGAGCGAGGATTTTGAACGTGCGATAAGAAAGTCAGGCTGAACTCCGTATGCGTTCAATTGCGAAACCGCATGCTGCGTGGGGCGCGTTTTCATTTCGCCCAAGTTTCCGGGAACCGGCAAATACGAAACCATCACAATCAGCACATCGTCCGGGTACTGCATTTTTAAAACGCGCGCGGCATCGATGTACAGAGCATTTTGAAAATCGCCCACTGTTCCGCCGATTTCAATTACGGAAATTTCGGAACCGTTTTCGGCTGCGGCAACTTTAATGCGGTGAACAATTTCGTCGCGCACATGCGGAACCGCTTCCACGCATTTTCCGCCGTATTCAAGCGCGCGTTCCCTTTCAATCACCGTTCGATACACCATGCCTGAAGTCATGTAATCGGCATTCGTCAGGTCGCGGCTCAAGAATCGCTCGTAGTTGCCCATGTCCTGGTCGGTCTCCAGTCCCGAACGAAGGACGAACACTTCACCGTGTTCGGTCGGGTTCATCGTGCCCGCATCAACATTCAAATAGGGGTCGGCTTTTACCAAGTTCACATGCAAACCGCGCGCTTCCAAAATCGTTCCGATTGAAGATGCGGCGATGCCTTTTCCGACACCGCTCATCACGCCGCCGATAACAAAGATGTATTTGTGATGCTTCGAGGGTCGGAGACCGTGCTTTACTCTTTTGGTTAAAGCACGTTTCATATGAAGGCTATCCTAGCACAAGGCAGGGAATTTTCAAATTCGAGCTCATATCTAGACCGAAAGATACTTTCTGACGGCGAGATAGGAAGATATCGCACCCAAGAGCGCGCCGGCGCCTAAAAGAATCAACAGAAACAGCGGGAAATGCGAAAGATAGTACGAGAATATGTCGGAGCCAAACATGCTTGCGGTAGGTCCCCGGAACAGCCACGCAAGAGGGAAAAACACGATGAGCGAAATAAGGCCCGAGACCACGCCGTAGAGCGTTCCTTCAACCACAAACGGCCCGCGAACATACATATCGGAGGCGCCCACAAGACGCATAACAGAAATTTCCTCTCGTGCC
>CAZPUX010000006.1:0-11488 GCA_964589865.1 uncultured Candidatus Saccharibacteria bacterium
CGAATCGTCTGGCAGGTTGTCGATGCGCTCGACGTCAGCGTTTCTTTTGAGTTCCTCTTCCGACGCGGGTTCTCCGCGCGTTCTCAATGTCATCGTGCTTTGGTCGATGACGTTTTCCGCAACACGCCGTTGCGCCTCTTTGAAAATTCTGTCGCTGATGTCGGCGGCAAGTTCTCGTGTCGCGGCATTTGAAAGTTCCGGCATCAACTGGTGCAGGTTTGTTTCAAGCGCCGTTTCCGATTCCAATCCGGTAAGGGTCGCGCTCACCAATCCCGCAAGAACGGCTGTTTCAGGCGTGCTGAGCGCGTGCTTGGTTTCTATGCCCGCAAATAAATTCGACAGCGTTTTCGAATCAAGGAACGTCGCAAGCGGTTCCGGGAGTTTTTGCAAAGCGTCCACGAGTTGTTTTCTGGTATAGGGATTCATATATTATTCATCGTCGCCTTCGTTGTCGTTGGGTGCCAAAAGTCCCGGGTCTCTGAGCGGCCACGGTTTTTTGGGCGGTACTGAAGCGGCACGTATCAGATTTATCTTTCTCATTTTGGCAACGGGCGGGTAATCAAATTTGTCTTTAATGTTTGGGTTTGTGAAGATACCTCTAAGGAGCGCCTCGTCTCCGAATTTCAGCGCGTTTTGAATCAATGCATCCGTCTCGGCCTTATCCTGACCTGCGGCAATATTCACGAACTGCTGGAGTTTAATTCCTTCAACGACGCCGACGGAGTGGAGCATTTTTTTGTTGAAGATGTATCCCGGCTCCTCGTCGTTTTTCCCGTCGTGGTTTTTGCCCATTTCCTCTGCTGCCTTATTCGCGCGGTAGAGGGCAAACTCTTCGTCGCTCATCATTCCTGTATCGAGGTTCCCATCCTCGTCGTTAAATTCGCCCGCCTGCATCCGCGCTCTGATGTCCGTCCTTCCCGCAGTGTATGAATTGAAACGCTTGTACGCAGCAATATCTTCAGGAGTAACAGATGCAGCAACTGATGCAAATTCCGCGGTCCCCGGCTTGTACCCCATCGCGGTCGCAACTGCCGCCTCGTCCCCGCTGCCCATTATGGCTAATGCGGCTGTGTGTTCCTGACTGCCCACCGGTTTCCCCACAGCGTTGGCGACAATCGCCATTCTCTGGTCGTCGGGTATCGGCTTGCTTACTGCCGCGTCCATACGCGTTTTAAGAGGGCTGTTTTTCGAACCTCCCTGCTGGAGTTTTGCCCATCGCGTTTCTTCATTTGCGTAGCGGTTTGTTTCTTCGCTGATGTCGTTGTGATTCGGTGCCGCGTTGTACGCCGCCGCCACTTTTGCCGCGGTTCCTCTTGCTTTCGGACCCGCGTCCAGGTTTTTTGACACGAGCTTGTCCACTTTTTCCTGCGCAACATAGTCAACCGTACCCTCTTCTTTTGTCGTGAAGTCGGGGTCTTCATCAAGCCCCGCCTGAATCAAACCGGCAGCAATCTCGTTTCGCGATTTTTCGTAATTGATTGTTTTTGCGGTTCGCGCATCGCGTTGGGCGGTTTTCGGCAGAACGCCCGCTTTTTTCGCCGCTTCGAATGCTCCCGTAAACGTACCGTTCCATAACTGTTCGCGCTGTTCCGCGCCCATCAATTCCCTGAACTTAATTGGTCTGCCGTATTTTTGGAGGTCTTCAGGCGACGTCAGGAAGCTACCGTCCGGTTTTTTAATCCGCTCCCCTTTATCGTCGAACTGGGAATGTCCCGCGATACCGTTTGACTTGAGCATTTCGACGAACTCGTCGTGGTTGTTGAATGTGCGCCCCTGTTCGTTATACGGAGAAAGCAGGGCATCCTTCCACTCGGGGCTTCCCACGACGAGCTGTCCGCGGGCGACGCGGTCGGTTACGTCGATGATTTGCTGGGTCCACGGCTGGCGGCGTTTCTCCCACATCTCATTTCTGATTTCTTCGCGGATGTTGTGGTTTTTCGCTATTTTAAGCCACTCATTATCCGGCAGGAGTTTGGCGTACGGAACGATGCTGTCGTGTTTTTTCCGGTACTCGCGCTCCATGAAGTCTTCCGAGAAGTTAGTCATGATTGTCTCGCCCTCGGTACGCGCTTCGCGGAAGCCGATTTTCTTATCGAGGTCGAGCCGTTCGCCGTACGCGGCTTCTCCTTCGTCGAGCACCCATTTCGGCGTGCCCCCGCCCTTCGGCGTTACGAGCTTCATCTTTCTTCCCAGGCCGTCCCAGCGGGTTAATTGCCTGCCTGCAAAGTGGCCGTCCCCTTCAAGGGCATCGTCCGTCAGTTGCCGCTGTTTCTGCGTATCATCCTTTTTCTTAGTAAGACGGTCGAACTTCTTTTTCTCTTTGTCGCTTCTGAATACAGGCGGGATGTTGCTGATTCTGTCGAGTTCCGCCTGGTCTTTTTCAGATAATCCGCGCTCGCGGTCTTTGTATTCGGTCAGCTCCTGCTTTTCCCAGCTTGCAATTTTTTTCTGATAATTTATCAGCTGGTCTCTTTCTGGCTCGCTCAACGCCCCGTCTCCGGTTAAGTGTTCCCGTGCAAGAAGCTTTTTATACTCGTCTTCGTCCTTGGGGGCCACTGTTCCGTTGCCCTCTTTGTCTTGAAGTTCTTTTTTCCGTTCGATTTCATTGACGCGGACTTTTTCAACGCCTTCACGTTTCGCTTCAAGGTGGCGCTCGTACGCGCGGTCCCGTTTCCCGATTGCCCCCCCGATTCCGAATTCGTCGTGAAGTTTGCGGCTGTCATCAAGCTTCTGTTTCGTTGCCGCCAGTTCCTTGTTCTGGGCTTTGGTCAGGGGCTTTTCCTTGCGCAAGGCTTCAAGCCGCTGCCGCTTTGCTTCAAGGTCCTTTTGTTCTTTGCGCGCCAATTCAAATGCCTCCATGCGCTTCAGCTCTTTTCCGTCTTCGGAATTTTCGTCCCACTTCGAACCTGCGGCATCTTTTTTCTTCCTGAGTTCGTTTCTTCTCTTTACGAACTCTTTCATCGCGTTCCTCCGGAGCGCCTTCTCTTTGTTGTCCCCGTCCTCTTTTCGTTTGTCGAGTTCCACCTGCCGTGCATCGCGCGCCTTCCGGATATCGTCGAAACTTGGCTTTTTAAATACCTTTGCATCGCGCGCCTTATCGAGCCGTTCCTGAATTGCCCGGTCAAGCGGCTCAGAGATTAATTTGCTGAACGGAAGACGCCCCTTTCCGTTGGTGAAAGGAAGCGGGATGCCCTTGTTGGCAACATCATGTTTTGCCGCCCAATCCGCATATGCCAAACCAGCCCGTTCACCGAATTGTCCGATGGTTTGGCGGTAGGCGATCGCACTCCCGGTTTTAAGGAGCCCTGTGTAGGCTTTCGGCACCCAGCCCAAGCCCGTTTCAGCTGCTTTGTACAAAGCTCCGAATCGCGTCGCTTCCTTGCTCATGCTTTGTGCGGTTGAAAGCGCCGCCCACACGAAGCCGATTGCTATCGTAAACATCGCGATGATACCGATTGTCGATTGCACGCCCCCGCCCGCAGCCGCAACGGCGGTTGCCCCGGCCTGGAACGTGCCGGCAAATTGCCTGATGATGTTGATGGCAATGCTGAGAAGTACGAAAAATACCGGGGCAAACATGGTCTGGCTCCACAGCGCCTTCCACCACTCATCCGAATATTGTTTCAAAAGCGGAACCGCCATCCCGGCAATTCCGATAGGCGACGTTATCAGCAAAAACACCAGTGCCACGAACCGCGCGACCAAAAGACTGATGGCGGATAAGAAAACGAACGACAGCAGGATGATAAAAATCATTTCCATCACGTTGTATGTGGTGAGACGCGAAATGGAGATGGATTCCGACTGACTGTGGTTGTCGTGTCCTACCGGGGCTTGTTGCGAACCGGCACCTCCTATTTGTGCTGCGGCATTCCCGGTATTTGCTGCGGTAGCGGCAGAAGCTCCGCTTGTAAATTTGGAAAGCTGAATTGCGGAAATCAGTTGGGATGCCGGTCCGCACCCGAATGTGTTTACAACCGAATTGTGCGGGCAATTGCCGAGGATTGAATAATAGGATTCTCTGGCGACGTAGTTTGAAAAATCGATAATCGCGCCGGCGAAGAAATAACTGAAGTTAATAAGGAGTGCCCCGATTAAAAGCCGCGCCAGGTTTTTTTGAATTCCGTTTTTTTCAGAACCGATAATGGTGCCGATAGCAATTGCCACCAAGCCGCCGATAATGCCGATGTTCGCCAAATCGCGTATCATCACCCACGCGCCGCGTATCGCATTCGCGTCGGTTGAAGTAATATACTTCCCCATCCCCATCACGAATTCGGAAGTGATTGCGTCAAAAAGCCAGCTGATAATTGCCAAGAGTCCAAGGAGCGCCCAAATTAATATTTCCGTTACAAAGAAAATAACTGCGGCAACGAGACGAAGAGAGATGTCACCAAGTCCTTGGAAGAAACTCTCAACCCATCCGACGCGGTGCGAGCCGATGTCCTGATTGTCTTGCTGAAACGCAGCCTCCCCGGAAGAAGGATTTTGCAAAGTTACTCCGGTACCGTCTGCGGGGTACCAATCATTCGTAGCCTGATTGTTGAATGTGTCTCCGTAGAGAACACGACAGTCGAGCTTGGTGCCGTTCGTGTCAACATGGCAATCTTCTTTCCAGTGGAGATCTGTTCCGGCGGCAGTACATTCGGTTGTTGAGTGAAGCTGGCCGTCATCCCCCGTTGTCGGATGAGTGGGGTTAACACAACGCCAGTCGCTGTGCGGAATACTGTTTACCGATTGTGTCGGCATCCCCGTATCGCTGTTGTATGAGGCGCCTGAAGGATTAATGGCTGAGCTCGATTGTGCGTAACTATCGCGACCGTTGAAGGCGGTTGATGAGGTGAAATAGTTGCACCTTCCATCGCTAAGGCACGGACCCTGAGCCCAGGTAATAAGGCCGTTGTCCCTTCTCTCTCTGCAGGTGCTTGGGTCAATACCCGGACCGTCAACGTGAACTTGTTCCCGTCCCTGATTGTACCCCTGGTTCAGCGTTGCAACATTCTGGAGTGTGATGGTGCCGCAGGCTTGCCAAGCGCTACTGGTAAGCGGGCTTTCCGGAACGTATGTTGCGGCAAATGCAGTCCCGGGAGTTAAAAGTGAGAAAAAAGAAACGAGAAAAAGAAAGATCGGCAAAAAAGTAAAACTCCCCCGCTTTGTTATTAGATACTCATAGGCGCTCCGAGAGTATTTCATATTCAATAAAAGCAGATTCCCGCCCTGAGGGATTTCATGTTGTCATTCTACGTCATGAAGTCGGCTTTCGAGGCGAGTAGGCAGAGGTTCTGTTGAATAAAAAAACCGCACGGGCGTGCGGTTTTTAAGAAGCATAATTTTTAACTTATCGGAGACAAATCGGATCGAGGTGAACAACCCTCCGTATCTTTGCATTGCATAACGCCTCCCGTTTGTCGGTTTCGTATGAAATAAAAGCCCGGAGGAGGAGGCACACTTGCTCCCGTCTCGTCATACGCAACCTGTAAAGGAGTTCCGATGCCCCCTGCTTCCGTTGCGCGGTGTCTTTCTATTTGAGTTTGGGCAGGAATTCGGCGCTCAACAGTCGTTTCTGCTGCTGCGGTGCCGTTGCTTGTGCTGCCGACTCGTGCGGAGGCTTCAGTTATAAATGTCGAGAAACTATGACGGACCCCTTCATTGCTTGCCGCAAGTGCTACGCTCCCGGCAGCAACCATGGCGCCCAGGGCGATAAGGCGTATTTTTATTCCCTCACCCCCCTCACGGCGCGGTGCTCTGTCGATTCCTTCTGCTGTTATATCTGACGCCATAAAAAATAGGCTTATATATGGATAAAAATACCCCTTCCTCTATACACTGTGTATATTCCAAGACGTTTTGTCAAGGGGCACTTTTGGTGGTGGGGATAAGTAAAAACCCTTCAAAATAAGGCCCCGAAAACGTGTCTGGTTAGTGTGTAGCCTGGCACTGGGTCAGTTGAGACGCCGCATCTTGCCCTAAAACCTGGAGTGCATCTCCATCGAGCTGCATGTCGCTTACTAATGTCTGAAGTTCAGCCGTGGTGTGGGTTTCGTGCGCATCAACCAAGCTCTGATATGCGGACGCGAGTGCTGCCAAGTCCCCCTCGTCGGTAGTTCCTGCCGCTTGATGGGAAAGTATTGTTAATTTGTCCACTGTGCTTAACGATACGGCAAGCGCTGCCTGTTTGTCGCCGATTTGCGGCTGGAATATTACAGTAACTGTTGTTGATGCGGTGTCGGCGCGCGTTTGCGCTTCGGCTTTTGTAATTGCGGCAGGTGTTCCGTTTGCCAAAGTTTGGTAACAGGTATGAATGCCTGAATAGATGTTCGAAACCGTTTGCAGCTTTGAAATCATCGTTTCAAGCGTGCTTCGGTATGCGGATTCAACTGATGCGGCGTTGGCGATATTTTGGCTCACAAGCTGGCTTCTGTCTGCGGGAGTCAGGTCAGGGTTGAGCTGGTCAAAATATGAACCGCCTGATGTCGTGTCGGTCGTGTCTCCGCCTGATGCTGCAAGGTTGGTGCTTGTTTGCCCGCTGTTGCCTAAATGCCCGCCTCTGCCGATGCGGTTACCAAGACCCGATATCCCGCCTTCAATCGTATCTCCCACCGTCGAAAATACTTCATCCAAGAGGCTGTTGAATGCATCATTAATTATGCCGCCCACGTCCTGCGTGTTAATAAGGCGATTTCGCGGAGCGCTTGCCGCTTCAGAGAGCTGCTCATGGTTAAAGGATGCGGGGACCTGAGTGATCCACCTGTTCGGGGCATGACACGCTTCAACTGCAACGTTATCTATTGCTTCGCCATCCGAAGTCGCGCAATATCCCGTTGGTCGCTGACCCAAGCCCCAAGTAAGTTGGAGTAGTGTTTCCTGCACCGCACTGTTTTGAGCATGCGCGAGGCCGCTCAAATCATTTCCGAATTGCCCGGCTGTTCTGCAGTTTCCGTCGGTAGTCCCCTGAGAATATATCGCCATAATCGGGTCGGTGTTGGTATCGTTGCAGTTAGGTTGTGTCGGGTCATTAGCGTCGGTTAAAAAAGCATCCAAAGCACTTCTCCGTGCGTCCGTGTTTGGGCCCGTGAGACTGTCGATGTAACCGCGGGCGGCGCTGTCTGCTGCAACCCCGCGTATCTGCGACAAATCGCCGGCGATTGTCGGCGCTAAAGCGCGAAGAGTATTTTCCGTATCGGTTTGGAGCGCCTGATTTGCAAGTTCCATTGCCATTTGCCGATCCAAACATTCTCTCCGCAGCATAATATTTGAACGCGCATCAAGTTGCGCGGTGAGTTCGTGTGTTGCGTTAACGGTTTCCAGAGTATGGTTCTGGGTTTCCAACTGTTCGCTCGTGGTATGTTCGAGCGTTTGGGCCGATATCGGGACGGCGATTATGGAACCAATGCCCGTTCCCTGAAGGACCTGCCCCGCAATATTCCCAACGCCGCTGCCTGACCCGCCTAAAAGATTCGTAATGCTGCCTCCGATTGCGCCCGATTGGCCGAACTGGCTCGCAATACTTGAAATCGCATTATTCCCGACTTGGGTAACGATGCGGTTTGCGGCATTCCCTACAATTCTTCCGGCGGCTTGGCCCAATTGCGAATTACCGAACGCACCTTGCACTGCATTCCCCACGTAACTTCCCGCAGCTTGGACCCCCTGCTGTCCCAAATTAGTTACAGTGCTTCCTACTCCCTGTCTGAATACGTCGCTCACGATGCGGCCCACGGTTCCGCTGTTCCCGAGTCCGTTGAGCACGGAGTTAAGAGCCGTACTTCCAAGGCGGCTCCCTAAATTGTTCATAAAATCCCCGTACGCTTCCCCTAAAACGCCTCCGCTTTGGCCGGGACCGCACACAAGTTGCCCGGCAACGCTCAAGGCTGACGTTTCCGCTTGGGCGGTTCCTCCAGAAATCGTTCCTGCAAGCGGATGGGGAGTTGCTGCCGGACCTGCAGAAGCGGAAAGGACTACTCCGGAAGTTGGTTTAGGTTCGGGAGGCTGCGGTTCAACTGCGATTGCCGGGCATGGGTCGGCCGTCGTGTAGGCGCGATTGTAGGTAATCCCGTCAACCGTCACTTTTTCCATTGATGTGCACGCAAGCGCATGCGCCGGCAAAAACGCAACACCGAAAATCGAGAACGAAAGAAGAAGGAAGACGGCGAGAGTGTTCTTCATAACAACATTATGCACCAAGAAGGGTTGAAATAATTGTAAACAAATCGGCTATGTCGGTCTGCAATTTTGGGGCGATTTTTAGGTACGCATCCATGTACGCAAGTCCTGCAATCGGGTCGCCCCCCCAGGCTCCCATTGCGTTTGTAATGTTTGCCAGCGTTCCTATGTCGTTGACCAGTGTGATGTGTGCCCCGGCGGCGGCCTGCGGCACATCGATTGCCAGAAGTGCTGCCTCGATGCTTCTGTACACGGTCGTCGTTTCTTTAAGCGCGGGCGTTCCCGTGTAATTTTTTGTGTCGATAGCTTGTTTAAAAAGTGAAAGTTCGTCAGTGCGCACGCCCACCGACTTTCGAAGAATTGTCACCACAACTCCGGCATATACCCGAGCGTCGGTCGAAGTCCCGATTTTAAGCGCCGTCATGGGTATCTTCTCCTGCAAATCCGGGAGCTGCACCCCGCTTACCGCGCTTTTAGCGGCCGCTTGTCTTGCCCCCGGGGTAGTACTTGCCGAGTTATACACAATCTGGGCATCCGCAATATCGCGCGCAAAAGATTCCGTAGGCGAATATCCGCTCCAGGATTCATACGGATTTCCTCCCGCCCCCGCTATTGTCGGATTTGTGCCCGCAGTAACCTCAGCGCCGTCGGATGCTCCGTCGCCGTCTGTGTCCGCCTTATTTGGGTCGGTATGCCATGCCAGCTCTTCCCAGGTGAGAAGTCCGTCGCCGTCGGTATCATTCGGATTTGAGGATGTAATCGCCGAAAAGAAAGGGAACGTTCCGTGATTTTCAAAAAAGTACGTTCCTCCGGCAACCGCAACTACGAGAAGAGCAAATATGCTTGCCCCAATAACCATTCCCGAGCCTTTGCGGGGTTCCATTGGCTTCCAGTATACCGCGCGTCAATAGTGCCCCGCACTATTCCCCCAGGTGTCGGGCAATGTGAAGCCACTCCTTCGAAGCAATATCTTCGGCGCGCGCATTCAGAGGAATCCCCGAGACGGACAGAGCCCGTATTCCGCTTTCCCCAAAAACTTTTTTCAGATTTCCGCCGAGCGTCTTTCGTTTTTGCGCAAACCCCGCTTTCACCGCCTTAAAAAATGCATCTTCGGAAACGCTTTTAAAATTTTTCCGTGAAATATCTTCAATTTTTAAAATTGCCGATTCAACCGACGGCGGAGGATTAAAACTTCCCTTCGAAACGGTCTTCATGTACTTCGGTGTTCCGTATGCTTTCACGGAAAGGGATAAAATCGATTCTTTTTTCGAGCGCGCAATGCGCTCTGCCACTTCCTTCTGAATCAGGAGCGCAATTTGCTGTGGTTGATTTTCCGACGTGAGCGCCGTACGGATTAATTCGCCCGTTATGTAGTACGGAATATTCGCTGCGATCACGTATGCGCCTTTCGGAAATACTTTGTCAGGTGTATATTCGCGCGCATCGCCCTCGATGACGGTAAGTTTTTTGTTTGCGATTTCTTTTGCAAATTCTTCTTTAAGGAACGCAACCATTGCCGGGTCTTTTTCGACTGCGGTAACGCGCGCTCCAAGTTTCAGCAATTCCCGCGTCAGCATTCCTTTACCGGGACCTATTTCGTACACACGCACTCCTTCCCCCGCCCCGCTTTCAACCGCAACTATCTTTGCGATGCCGGCGTTCGTCAAGAGATGCTGCCCGAGTTTTGCGCCTTTTCGTTTTCTCCCGCTAGTCGATTGTGTCATATGAATGTTCAAATTGTACGACCTCGGTTAAATCATCGGAAATTTCGGTGATAAATTCCGACGGCGTATTGATTGAGCGCGTACCGAAAATTCTCCGCGTCATTGCCCAGGTCAGATACACTTTTTTCTGCGCCCGCGTCAGCGCGACGTAAAATAATCTGCGCTCCTCTTCGGTATCAACGTGGTCCGATTCGTCGCGTTCATGCGGGAATAATCCTTCTTCAAGTCCGGTCACGAATACGCGCTCGAATTCCAATCCTTTTGCCGCGTGCACGGTCATAAGTTTCACGCCGGCTTTCGGTGCTTGGAGTTCGTCCTGGTCGGACGCAAGCGAGGACTCCTCAATAAGTTTTTCAATCCCTTCGCTGGGGAGCATGAGATCGTATTTTGTCGCGACCGTAACAAGCTCTTTCAGGTTTTCCAACCTCTCAATGTCTTCCTCTTCGCCTTTTTCATACATGCGCCACAACCCGCTTTCCATGAGCGCATAGCGGACGGCTTCAGACGGTTTTTTTTCTGAAATTGCACGCTCGATTTTGGAAAGCACATTCCGGAAGTCCGCGAGTTTTTTCTGTGCGGACGCGGGCAAACCGCTCTCCATCTGATTGACGATTTTTGCCAAGGTTACTTTGCCGATACCGCGGGAAGGCGAAGAAATAGCGCGCGTTAAATCTGCAGCCGAATCCGGATTCAAGGCAAGTCTGAGATACGAGAGCGCGTCCTTCACCTCTTTCCGTTCATAGAACCGCGTACCTAACACTTGATACGGAACGTTCTCTTTTAAGAACGCCTCTTCTAAAACGCGCGATTGAAAGTTTGCGCGGTACAACACCGCAACGTTTTCGGATTTGACGCCGTAATTAATTAAATATTTTGCTTCTTTTGCAATGTAACGCGCCTCCTCGTTTTCATCGGTAAATCCCGCGACGGTTATTTTATCTCCTGCGTCGTTTTTGGTGAACAATTCTTTTTCACGGCGGTTGCTGTTTTTTGCAATCGCATCGTTTGCCGCGGTAAGTATCGTTTGTGTTGACCGGTAATTTTCCGCCAAGACCAGCACGCTCGCATTCGGAAAATCTTTTTCAAAATTCATGATGTGTTCAATCGAAGCACCGCGCCAGCTGTAAATATTCTGGTCAACGTCCCCGACTGCGGCAATATTGCCGTGGCGTGCGGAGAGAAGGTGTACCAGTTCGTACTGCACCCGGTTGGTGTCTTGATATTCGTCAACGTGAATAAAATCCCACGCATGTTGGAAATAGTCGCGCGCCGAAGAATCTTTCCGCAGTAATTCAAGCGCGCGAATCAGAATGTCGTCAAAATCAAGTGCTTTTTCTTTTGCAAGAATTTTTTCGTATTTCTCCCATACCTCTGCTATCGCTTCGTCGATATACGATTTTGAGTAGTCGCTCCGGAATGTTTCAAGGTTTACCGCGTTGCCTTTGTGTTTGCCCATCGCAGACAATACGCGCCTCGGTTCAAGTTCTTTCGGGTCGAAGCCCGCCTGCTTTATTGCTTCCTTAAGTGCGCGCGTGGAATCGGACCGGTCATAAATGGTGAATCTGCGCGGGAGCCCGGCTGCCTGATGAAACGCTTTCAGT
>CAZPUX010000007.1:0-11424 GCA_964589865.1 uncultured Candidatus Saccharibacteria bacterium
GCGGGCGCAGAACCGGAATCATCGCCTCCCCTTCCTCCGCCCATGCCGGAACCCCCGGGACCGAACTGAAAGTTTTCAATAACGATTTCGGTGCGGTATTTTTTCTCCCCGGAAGTTTTATCATCCCAGGAACGGGTCTGGATTCTGCCTTCAACGTAAATCGGACGGCCTTTTTTCAGATACTGACCGATAACTTCAGCCTGACGACCGAACGCAACGATGTTGTGGTATTCAACAGCGTCCTGCTTCTCGCCGTCCTTGTTTTTGTAGGTACGGTTCGTTGCAAGCGCAAATGATGCAACCTGCTGGCCCGAAGGAAGCGCCCGCAATTCGGGGTCGCGAGTCAAATTGCCGTAGAGAAGAACCTTATTGAGATACATGCTTTCTTTTTTCTACTCGGCGGTCTTAGCGTCCTCCGTTGCCATTGTTTCAAGAGCCGCATCAAGCGCCGCTTCCGACATTTTACCCCCCTCTTCAGCTTCGCGTTTCGGTTTTTCAATATTGCCGGTAACGGTAGCGACCGCACCGCTCATTGCCGCAGCAATTGCTTCGCGGTCCGTGACTACGATGAGGTAACGAAGCACGTTCGGGTTTGCATCAAGCATAGTCTTCACTTTGGCAATTGCCTCACGGGTCATCTCAAACGCCACCCAGCCGAAATACGCTTGGTCGTAATTGGTCTTTTTCGAGTTCACACGCTTGGAAATGGAATACGCAAGCTGCATTTTCGAGGGGAACCGTTCCCCCACAAATTCCGCGCCTTCCCCTTTAAGGGCCTCCATGAGCTTTGAAACCACACCCGGAACCTCTTCTTCAGAGAGAACAGGGAGCAGGTGGTAGCCTATTTCGTATACGTTGCTGGTCGCATCATCTCCGCCGGTATCAACCACGCCAACCTCTTCGAGCTCCATTTCGTTCTTTGTGTCCATGTCGGAAGAGCGTACCACAGCCCCGTTTACCTTGCAATTCCTAGGGTTTCAGGCGAAACACCCTTTCGGCGTTCGCAACCAATGCCTCCTCCATTTTGCCCACGTCAGACCCCTTTATGCGCGCCAAGGCTTCCGCAATATATTTCACGTATATAGGTTCGTTGCGCTTACCCCGAAACGGCATCGGAGAGGCGTACGGGGAATCCGTTTCACTCAGAAGCATGTTCATGGGTGCGAGCTGAATCACTTCGTCATATTCGCGGGCAAAGGTCACCACGCCTGTAAACGAGGTAGTGAAGCCGATATCGTAGAAACGACGCGCTACATCCACGTTCCCGACAAAAAAATGCATATTACCGCGGAGTTTCTCCCCCACTGTCTTAAATTCGCTCTCAAGCCTAGTTGCCATTTCTTCATACGCGTCCACCGTTCCCTTTTTGGGCCGGCAATGAATCATGAGTGGTAAATCATTTTCAATCGCAAACTGCATCTGTTTTTCAAATTCATTCCACTGGCGTTTCTTCTCTTCCGTGGCGTCGCCTTCCAAACGAAAATAATCCACCCCGCACTCCCCTACGCCGACCGTTTTCGGATGCTTTGCTAATTCAGCATAATCAGAATCAGAAAATGTTTCCGTAACGGTATCTGTGGGATGAAGACCGATTGTTGCGTAAAATCCTTCATGCGTTTCTGCAAACTCCACCGCTTCTTTTGAGGTCGCATAATCAACGCCCACCGTAATCGTATGGACTCTTTCTTCTTTCATCCGCACCAAAACTTCTTCAAGGTCCTGGTCGTACTCCTTAAACGTTACGTGCGAATGAATGTCAAAATATTGCGGCGTCATAGATTCCCCATTTTACATCCCCAATTATAATCATTCTACCATTCGCGCGAAAGGTCCCATAAGAAAATCTAAAGTGAACTGGACAACTAAGAGAGGCGCGGGAAAAGATTTTCCGGTTTTTTGTTCGCAAGAATCGCGGACTTAATCAGCGTGTGCGTTTCCGGCATAATCGGATGCAACAGGCGCACAATGTGGTACAGCTCGGAAACTAAATTGGCAATCAGCTCCTTCCCTTTCTCCGGCTCAGTCTTCACCACCTTGAACGGTTCCTCAACCGTAATTCGCTGGTCCAATTCTTGAATTTTTTTCCACGTTAATTCCAAAACTGAATTGAATTCAAATTGCTCGAATCCGTTCTTGAATTCCTGCGGTATCTGTACGGATGGAGGCGTAATCGGAGCGGAAAGATTGTCCTCGGCAAGTTTCATAATGCGCGCAGTAAGATTCCCTATCCCGTTTGTAAGTCCCGCTGTATACCATTCGTCCAGTCGTTCCCACGTCACATCGGTATCTTCTGTTGAATGCACATGGCGAAGCAACAGATAGCGTGTTGCTTCGGTCCCGTATTTTGCAACGAGTTCATACGGGCTAATCACATTGCCGACTGATTTGCTCATTTTCTGTCCGCCGGAATTGATAAAGCCGTGATAGAACACCTGGTCGGTATTTTTTATCTTGGCCGACATCAGCATCGCTTGCCACATGATTGACTGGAAACGCACCTGGTCTTTGCCTGCCATCTGGAGCGTGTGTCCGTCTATCCAAAACTTTTTAAAATCGCCGCCCTCATTCGGCCAGCCTAAGGTTGAAATGTAATTCACCAGTGCTTCAAACCAGACATACATCACCTGCGACTCATCTCCGGGCACCGGGATTCCCCAGGAAAGTCGCGCTTTCTCTCGCGAAATACTTACATCTTCAAGCCCTTCATTAAGGAAATTCACGGCTTCATTGCGCCTCCATTCGGGGATTACAACATCGCTTTGGCTCAGATACTCTTCCAATTTCTTTTGATAATTAGAAAGCCGGAAAAAATAATTTTCCTCTTTTAGGCGTTGCGGTTCCGTGCCATGAATATGGCACTTGCCGTCAATGATTTCTTTTTCCGTTAAAAACTTCTCACATCCCGTGCAGTACAAACCTTCAAACTCTTTTTTATAAATGTCCCCGTTATCCGCACAACGCTTCCACATCTCCTCGGCGGCCGCCACATGATTTGCATCTGTGGTGCGGATAAAATGCAAATCATCGGAAAGCCCTAGCGTTTCTTTCAATTTTTTAAATTCATTCGCGTAATAATCGGCGTATTCCTGCACATTCTTCCCAGTCTTCTCTGCAGCATCAAATATTTTCTGCCCGTGCTCGTCGGTGCCGGTATTGAAAAAAACATCATCGCCTTTGAGTTTCCAAAAACGCACAACGGCATCCGATTGCACCAATTCAAGCGCAAATCCGATGTGCGGGTCGGAATTTACATACGGCAATGTGGTGGTGAGATAGCGATTCGCCATTTATTCTTTCGAGAGAGCCAGCTGGCGTTCTTTTGAAGTTCTGATATCAGAAACTAATTCCTGAAGCGCGGCAGCAACCGGAACCGCCATAAGTATTCCCAAAAATCCTGCAAGTTGTGCGCCGGCAATCATCGCGATAATCACCAACAAGGGAGGCACGCCGACGATTTTTTTCACTACTAAGGGATATATCAGATTCGCCTGAAGCTGGTTGATGATAAGAAAGCCGCCCGCAATCGTCAATCCCAACGGCAACCCGCCGTACGACATTGCAATAATGGTTGCCAAGGTGCCTGAAGTAAGCGAGCCGAATATCGGAATCAGTTCCGCTGCGCCGGCAAAAATTGCAATCAGAAATGCGTACGGTACCTGGAATATCGAAAGCAACAAGTAGCCCAAAACGCCGACGATAAGAGAAAGTATTAGTTGGCCCTGAATCCACAAACCGATTTTGTGGTGCGAACGTTTCCACAGATTAAGCGCGTATTCCTGATTCTTTGCGGGAACAACGATGCGTAAGAAATCATCAACCCCTGTTTCAGCAATTGCAAAATACACCGACATTACAAGAATGAGGAAAAACGAGATGAACCCGCCGAAGACTTGAGTCAGCATATGAAATGCCCCCTGTCCGGTTGAGAGAAAGAGATTTTGGAAATCGGTAAAAATTCCGGAGACGCTTTCTGCGGTTACCCAAGACTGGCTTGAGAGCGCCGGATTTGAAGCAAACACCGCATCCAAATGCAGAGAATCAATAAATTGCGGGAGGTTTGAAATAAACACGCTCGCTTCCTGAATCAGAGGCGGGAAAAAGAGGTACGCCGAGGCAACGACGATTGCAATAATGATTCCGTACACCGACAAGACCGCCAAAACACGGTGAAACCCGCGCTTCATGAATATCCGCACGCCGGGCTCGACTGCAGAAGATAAGACGACCGCCGTAAGCACCATAAGGACGAGGCTTTTGAGGAAAACCACCAGCCATAACAGGATTCCTATCCCGAGCGCAGTTAAAACCGAGCCGGGGGTTATGGTAACCGAAACAGAGCCCTTATCCATGGGCTTATCCTAGCACAAACGGCTGTTTTCCCTTTGAAATTAGGGGCTTTTATGCCTCGCAGGCGGATTTTACGCGAGCAATCGCATCCTGAATCGAAAGGCGCTCCTGACCGCCGGTATCGCGATTCCGCAAGGTAACCGTGTCTTTTAAATCGGGCGTTTCGCCTAAAGTGTCGAAGTCGATAGTGATGCAAAACGGCGTGCCGATTTCATCCTGCCGTCGGTAGCGCTTGCCTATGTTGCCGTTGTCATCAAACACAACGGAGCGCTTCGTTTCATCTTTAAGCGCCGTAAACACTTCTCTTGCTTTCGCCACGAGTTCCGGCTTGTTTTTGAGAAGCGGGAATACCGCGACCTTTATAGGAGCGAGGCGAGGCGATAGCTTGAGAAATACCCGTTTCTCGCCGCCTAATTCGTCTTCTGTGTACGCTTTTGCAATAACGGCAAGGACGTGACGACCGAGCCCGAATGTCGGTTCAATAACGTGCGGCGTGAAGCGCTCGTTTGTTTCAGGGTCAAGATAGGACAAATCAACCCCAGAGTGTTCAGTATGATTTTTTAAATCAAAATCGGTGCGATATGCAATGCCGCCGATTTCATCAAATTTGTTCGGATATTTGAAATGAAAATCCACGGTGCGCTTTGAATAATGTGCGCGGTCGACTGATTCGAGCTCGACCTCCTTTATATCGCCATCCTCGAAACCAAGCGCCGCAAACCACTTCCGTGATTCACCGAGCCAGTAGTTGAAGTCCTTCTCCCATTGATCTTCTTTTACGAAGTATTCAAGTTCCATAATTTCAAGTTCTCGGACACGGAAAATGAAATCACGCGGCGCGATTTCATTTCTGAAAGCCTTTCCGATTTGTGCTATGCCGAACGGAAGTTTTGGGTGAAATGAGTCAATAACGTTTTTGAAGTTCACAAACATGCCTTGCGCGGTTTCAGGGCGCAAATACGATTTCTGCGCACCCTCCGCGCCGATTTTCGTTTCAAACATCAGATTAAATGCGCGCTCTTCACCCAATTTTCCGCCGCAATCGGGGCATTTTTTCTTATCTTTTAGATGGTCAGCGCGGAAGCGGTGCCCGCATTTTTCGCACTCCACAATCGGGTCCGTGAACCCCGCACCGGTGTGCCCCGAAGCTTCCCACACTTTCTCATTCATCAGAATCGCGGTTTCAATGGGATACATATTTTCCTTTGTGGAAATAAACATGCGCCACCAGAGCCGCTCAATATTCCTCTTCACCAAAACTCCCAAAGGACCATAGTCATACGTACCGGCAAGTCCGCCATAAATTTCGGAACCGGGGAATATAAACCCGCGACGTTTTGCGAGTGATACTATTTTCTCCATCAGTTTTTCGTCGTGTGCCATGAATTTTTTAAGGTACCACAAGGCCGCCGTTTCCCGAAGCCGATGCGTTTGCAGTGGTCAGGGGCGGGGCGGTGCCGTCAAGATTGAAGCGTGCAAACCTATCGACACCCGAATACGCCTGATTGCTCAAAAGCACTGGTAGCGTTCCCACCTGAGAAATTGAGGGGGTAAATCCGATTTGAAATGACACCGATTTGTTTTGCCCGATTGCCAAGTCCCCGACGTTCCAACTCAAAACCCGACCCGTATTGTCGAATGCAATATTTTCACCGGTCGGGACAACCCCACCTTTAAAATCTACATATGGGGGCAGTATCCCGCTCACCGCCGCATTCCCTATTGCGTTCCCCGTGTTTGTAAGCCTCCAGGTAACTGTGTACGTAGTATTAGTTCCGGCTTTCGGCGGAACGGGGCCGGCATTTTGATTTCCGTGAACTAAGGTCGAATCAAGCGCGAAATCCGTCAATACCAAGGCATCAATCGAAGCGGACGACTGCAAGGATTCCGGAACATTCGTTTCACTCAAGCGGTCCCCTTTTACCGTAACGGAAAGTTTTATGTCGGGATTTTTATACGAGCCTTGGCCGGGAGGAAGTGCGGCAAACGTGAAGGATTCGCTGCCGGAGGCGCCCGGAGCAACGTCTGCTAACTCGCCCTGGGTAGTTCTATCCCACGTTATGGTAGAGTTGTTGGAGTTATAAAATCCCTTTTCGGCTTTTACTTTCACGCGGTCGATAATCTGTCCGTTTAATGAAAGCACTATAACGACGTTCTGGATGCGCACGGGAAGGTTATTCGTCCACGTGACTCTGCCGGCTATATCCGTTCCGCGGGGTATCGCCTGCACGGGGGCCGTGCTGTCTCCAAGCGAGAGTCCGGCCGAGATAAAGGGTTTTTGAATCGCAAGAGAAATATCGGAGGTAGAGAGCGGCGCGGCAATTTCATCGTCGGTATTCGGTTTTCTGTTGCCGGTCGCAAAATGTACGACGCGGCTTTCACCGTCTTCGCCCGAAAATGAACCGGTAATTTTTACTTCGCGCTTTCCGCCCGGTTCTATGTCCCCCAAACTCCACACGGCTTTGCCGGAGGAAGGCGACGGCGAGGAAGATTCAAAACTAAATCCGGGCGGGTACGAAGCCAGCAAGAGCATGTCGGTCAGTACTTCGGGAGAATTCGAGGTGACGGTCACGGTGAGCACGGTTTTTTCTCCGGCGATAACTTCCTTCAAAGCATCAACTGTAATTGCTGCGGGCGACTCATTTATATTCGCCGTATATAACGTTGAAGAAACAAGAATTGCGTTTGATGACGGTACGCGGTATTCCGCGGAGGCTTTAATCGAAAGGTCGCTCCCGGAAACGCCGAACACGACGGCCCGCACGGTGCGGTTCACGCTCTCCCCCGGTTTAATCGTACCCAGTGATTCCCTCAGGCGCGGCAAATCAACCGAAATATCCGAGGCAGAGCGGGTGCCTGGAGGAAATTCAACAATAAGGTCGGTCAGTTCCATCGGTACGGCATTTTTGTTGGTGATTACCACCTGCAAGGACAGCGTTGAACCCGCGCCGATTTGCGGAGGCCCCGACACCTGCACTTCCACATTTTTTGCAGAAACCGTATTGTTGCCCGTAAAAAAAAGAATCGTTGCAATAATAATCGCTATGCCGAAAAACGCGAGACTCCCCGCAAACACAAGCTCTAAAGGTTTAAAGCGCGCGATATGCCGCACAAGCGGGGCAACTGCTGGCGTGATTTTCCATTCGTTTGCCGTGTGCAAGCCCGAACCATAGAGCTTACTTCGTTTTAATTCCGACGATTCCGCGCCAGTAGAATTCAATCTTTTTTCCAAACGCTCAAGCGCCTCATCATCCATAGGAATATGATAGCAGGTTCGCTACGCGCATCTATTCACTGTGAAAGCCCGCTTGCGTTCATTCCTTCGTTGATGACTTTCACCAAAGACAGCCGCGCGCGTCCGACTTCCAAAAGGAGCGGAGGATCGTAGGAAAGCGCAAGAAACGGAGACACGACTTCATCCCCCTCAACGTATCCGAGTGCAGCGAGCATGCGCAGTATCGCCACGCATTCGGCATCCCGAAGCGCATTCACGTCTCCATGAGGCAGTGCTTCGATAAATCCCCACAAAGTTTGAAAAAAATACGGGTCATTCCCCTCTCCGCGCACAAATTGCCGGACAAAACTTAGCACGCGTGCAACGGATTTTTGCGCTTCGGGAATTTCTCCAAAATCAAAATAGGCATTTGTTGTATCGGTAGCCCCTGTTATGCGCCACACATCGCGGCCTTTGAGCAAGGAAAATGTCCCGCGCACGCCCTCCTGCAAATGTGCGCGCAATTGCGAACGTTCAGTTCGCGCACTTTGCGCCAATACCCAAATAAGCCCCAGTGCATCCGTATACAGAAGCGCTTTCACGCTCCCCTCGCCGACCGCGTGGCGGCCGATGACAATTCCCCGAGCTATTATTTTACGGGCCTGCATAGTGATGCGCCTTGGCGCGAACGTGTTGAGAAAGAAGCATCGGCGGAGGCCGATTCCTTGCCCCGAAAAAAACCCTGGTGTCGCCCATTTTGGGCGACTTTTTTACGCGCGGTTGACATCAAGATTGAAAGTCTTTCCTTCAATAACCGTTGAATTTTTCGCATCACCTTTCTCAAGACGCGCAAGGTTCGCGGTTCGCGCAATCGCGTGCCAATGCGTTTCGGCAAAAATACGCGTTTCCTCATCGCCCGCAACCAGCACGGCTCTGTCTTTCGGAATAAAGTCGGCTTGCTTGCGCAAATCTTGCACAAAGCGCAAAAGTTCCCGCGCCACTCCCTCTTCTTTCAACTCTTTGGTGAGATTAGTATCCAACACCACTTCTTCCTCCAGATTTGAATCCGCGAGAACTGTCTTTACATTTATTTCTTCGCGGATTAATTCAAGAAGCTGCGATTTCCCTTTTAACAGTTCGCTTTTTACAGTAAGCAAGTTTAAAGGCTGCCGCACTTTTATATCCGCTTTTTGCCGCGCTTCAAGTGCAAGTGAGACTACACGGCGTACTTCCGCCATATCTGCAATCAATGGTGATTCGCCCTTTGACCCGAACACGGCCGCAATGCTTTCAAGTATGCCTTTCTCTTTCCCAGGCCACTCGCATAAATGCACGCTTTCAGGTTCGTTTTTTTCTTTCACTCCTTGGTAAATTTCCTCGGCAATAAACGGCATCACCGGCGCAATCACCTTAGAAAACTCGTGAAGCACGTATCGCATGGTAGAAAGCGCTTTCTTCTTATCTTCCTCATTCTCCCCTTTCACTCGGTCGCGGGAACGACGCACGTACCAGGTTGAAAAATCTTCAACAAACTCTTTAACGGGACGTGTTGCGCGTATCGCATCATATTTATCAAACGCCTCAGTCATTGTATGAATCAACCCCGAAAGGCGCGCGATAATCCAGCGGTCGAGTACTGCATCGCTCGTGTCGCTTGCGGGTCCCGCCTCGTCTTTATATAAGGCGTAAAAAGCGTTCGTATTTCGTAAAATATTCACTACGCGTCCGTATGCCTCTTTTACTTCTTCATCTTTGAACTGCAAATCTTCTGCTTGCATCACGACGGAAGACATCAGGTAGTAGCGAAACGCATCTGCACCGAATTTATCGAAGAGAATATACGGGTCGGTAAAATTTTTTTTGCTTTTTGAAAGTTTTTCTCCGTCGCCCGCAAGAATCGTACCTGTTGTCACCACGTGGCGAAACGGCGCGCGATTAAACAGTTCAACCGACATGGCGTGCATGTAATAAAACCATGCGCGCGTTTGTCCTATGTATTCGGAAACGAAATCGCCGGGAGCGCGTTTTTCAAACTGCTCTTTGTTTTCAAACGGGTAGTGGTATTCGGCAAACGGCATCGCGCCGGACTCCACCCAGCAGTCCACCACTTCAGGAATGCGCTTTAACGGCTCGCCTGATTCATTTAAAAGTTCAACTTGGTCGATATACGGTAAGTGATAGTCGAGCTCGTAGTCTCCGTTATGCGGAAGCGGGACAAAAGGAATTTCTTTTATCTGCCCGTTGTCGAGCATAGGAATCGGGCCGTTCTGTGAAAGTTTCTCAAAAGTGAGGCCTTGCGAAATAAAATCAAACGCACGACCCACGCCTGCGTGTGTAAGAAAAAGTATATTTTTATTTGTATACTGCGCTTCGGTTTCATAGAGCATATCTCCTGCCCGCTTCACTACTTGCGCGAAACTTTCTCCGTTGGCAAATTCTTTTTTCGGGCTGTTAACATATTCTTTTTCGTAATATTGCCGTAACAATTCCATCGGCTTGCCGTGATACTCATGACTTTCTTCCCACTCGCGCACGCGCTCGTCGTATATAACGTTAGCAATCGGGAACCCCGTTTGCTTGCAGAAAAGCTCTATGGATTCTTTCGCCCGGGGCAAGGGTGAGCAGATAATCATGCTGACTTTCTCCTTAAATCCGGCCGCTGCGTTCGTCACCTGCTCCTTGCCTGTCGCGGTAAGCGGAGCGCTGAGTTCCAAATCTTTATCCCACACGCCCGCGATGTTATTTTCACCTTGCCCGTGGCGCATTACAAAATAACGGTTTCCTGACTTTTTCGTTTTTGTCTTCAATTCCTCCTGCGAGCCGATAACCGTTACCTTACCGTCTTTATCTTTCCAAATCGGCAAAGGAGACGCCCAAAAACGGTTTCTTGAAATCGTCCAGTCCGGCGCGGAATCAATAATATGCCTGAATCTGCCGTGTTTGAGGTGACCCGGGAACCAATTAATTTTCTCGTTTTCCGCAAGCATTTTTTCTTTAACCGCCTGAATGTTTATAAACCAGCTTGATACGGCGTTATAAATAAGCGGAGTCCCGCAGCGGTAGCAGTGCGGGTAGCGGTGCGTATGATTTTCAACAGAAAACAAAAGCCCCCGCTCCTTGAGGTCAGGTTTTATTTTTGCTTCCGCTTTTTTAATGTATTCACCGCGTAAAAATTCCGGCGCGTCATTATTGTACGTACCGTTCGGATTTAACAAGGGCACCATCGGCAGACCTTCTTTAAGCCCCAGCTGATAGTCGTCCTCTCCGTAAATCACCGCCGTATGCACTACACCGGTTCCTTCGGTGGTGGTAACGAAATCTGCCGGCATCACCGCCCACTTCTTTCCTGTGTGTTTAACGACTTTTGCAATTTCATACAATGGTACATACTCAATTCCGACAAGTGCAGCGCCTTTCACTTCTTTGAGTACGTTCGTCGGCACATCTTTGAGAATTGCCATGCGCTCCGTCGCGAGAATCAGATTTTCACCCCCCGCCCGGACAACCGAATAAATAATTTCAGGGCCGACAGCCAAGCCGACGTTTCCGGGCAATGTCCATGGTGTTGTGGTCCAGGCAAGAATGAACGTATTTTCAGGAAGATTGTGCGCAGAAGGATTTTTTATTTTAAATTTTGCCGTGACGGTTTCCTCAGTAATGTCTTTATATGTTTCATCCATCGCAATTTCCGCTTTCGCCAGAGGCGTTTCGTCGTGCGTGCAATACATCAGCACCTTTCTGCCTTCGTACAAATGCCCCTTCTTGTGAATTTCCGAAAGTGCCCACCACACAGACTCAATGAACGTGTTGTCCATCGTCTTGTAGGAGTTGTCGAAATCAACCCAACGGCCTACGCGCTCTAC
>CAZPUX010000008.1:0-11201 GCA_964589865.1 uncultured Candidatus Saccharibacteria bacterium
GTAGTCAAACGAATACACGCGAAGCTGAGGATAGGTTTCGCGCAAGTACGTCAGCACATGCCCGGCTGCATCGCATTTCTCGCAATCGCCCGCATTCGAATAGAAGTACAGCACAAACACGGGTTTCAAATTACACTTCGTCGCGACCTGTTGCATCAGAAGATAATCCTTAATTTCCAAGAGGGAATACTGGCGTTTGAGCTGAATCACGGTTTTGTTATTGGAGCCCAGCTGTCCTTCGGTGTAATCCAGTCTCGAAGCGAGGTTGTTTAATTCCGAAGAAAGCACGGAATTTTCCGCAATATCCGAACAGGACAGGCGGGCAAGCAGGTCGAATTGCGTTTCCAGGGAAAGCGTATCGATAGAGATTTGCTCTTCAATATTCTGTATTTCGTTGATTCGGACGCCGTTTAAGGCATTCGACACCCAAAACCCTGTCGCAAATATCGCGCCCGCAATGAGGAACGCTGCCAAAGCATTTCGTACGGTCGGATTTATATTCATACTAGCGCCACGAACGGCGGTTTCCTGTTACAACGTCCGCAACGGCACGGAATTGCCATACGGCTGCGATTGCGCTGTAAATAAGAAAATACCAGGCGAGCCAGAGGCCGAAATCAATCTTTTTCTCGGCAATGTGCGCACCCGCGATAATGAGCGTAAATATAACCGCTACCGCGACGATGGAAAGAACAGTCAAAGGATCGATTGAGAAATAAAACCAGTCGAGGCCGTTTAAGGAAAGCGTATACGAGAGAGGAACTTCAAGTGCACGTGTTGAAAATGTAAACAAGGAATCCCAGGTTTTCCAAATCAGAAGCCCCATAATGAGCAGACCTGAAAAGACGGAAAGAAATGCCATCGGCAAGACGATAAGTCCCAGCACGCCTTTTTTCGGATTTCCCAAAAGGTCCCGGTAATCAATGCCGTTTCGCAAAAATCCGGTGGTCCAGCGTGTGCGCTGTTTGATTAATCCCCAAACGGTCGTGGGTGCTTTGGTGAAGACGGATGCATTCGGCGCGTTTTGTATTTTCCAGCCGGCGCGCTGCATCCTGAGTGCGATTTCCATGTCTTCCGTTTGGTGTGCCGGTGTAAACGGACCAAGTTCGTCGAATATTCTCTTGCGGTAAATAGTAAAAGGTCCGGGCGTTACATAGAGGCCGTTGACCGTTGCCAGTGAATGGCGCATTAAGATGCCGAACAGATATTCCGCTTCCTGCATCCTTTCCGAGAGGGAATTCGGCGAAGCAACGGACATTGATGACGTGACCGCACCGATATTTTCGTGGTCAAAATTCGCCATGACGCGCTCCAGGGCTTCAAGAGTTACAAACGAATCCGCGTCCATGCATCCTACAAATTCTCCCTTTGCAATTGCAATCCCGGCATTCAGCGCCGTGTGCTTTCCGCCGTTTTCTTTTCGGAGAATTACAACTTGCGGATGGTTCGCGTATTCAGTCATAACGCGCGCAGTGTCATCGGTCGAGCCATCGTCAACAAGAATGACTTCAAATTTATCTTTCGGGTAGTGCATCGCTAAAAGCGAGTCAGTCGTTCCTTTAATGGTTGACGCTTCGTTGTAACAGGGAACGATGATGGAAACGAACGGAAACGAGTGATTTGTGCGAATTTGACGCCTCACGCGGGCGTCTTTTTCAAATACGGTCAAAATCGCAAACACCTCGAAAAAAAGTGCAAGAAAAAGAAACGGGTAGACTACAAAATTTACCGCCGAATCCATACGTTATTGAAGAGTGTATCAGAAAAATGTCCTTATGTGTAGCCGTGCCTTGTGGTAACATGCCGAAATGAACGGCGGTCACATTCATCCGCTTTCCCGCATTGCAAGCGAAGCGGCGCACATTTTTTCGCAGATGGGATTTTTGGTTGAAGAAGGCCCTTTGGTTGAATCCGAGCACTACAATTTCGACATTTTAAACGTTCCGAAGGACCACCCCGCGCGCGACATGCAGGATACATTTTTTGTGAAAGATGAGCCGGGCATGGTGCTGCGCACCCACACCACAGGGGTTCACGCGCACTACATCAAGGAACAGTTGGCAAAAGGTATTCAACCCCCGTATCGCGGTATTTCAATAGGAAAAGTGTTCAGAAACGAAGCAACCGACATGACGCACGAAGCGGAATTTTTTCAGGCGGACGGATTTGTCATTGAAAAGGGAATTACGCTCGCGCACCTGAAAGGCGTTTTGACCGAATACTACAGCCGATTGATGGGCGGAACCGCGGAGATTCGTTTTCGACCGTCATTCTTTCCGTTCACCGAACCTTCCGTTGAAATTGATATGCGCGTAAGCGGAGATTCCGTTCCCGAGAAACTGCGCGGGCGATGGATTGAAATGATGGGTGCAGGAATGTTCCACCCGAGCGTTATTGAAGCCTACGGACTTGATTCTAAAGTGTGGCGCGGATTTGCGTTCGGCGGAGGCTTGGACAGAATCGCCATGCTTCGCTCGGGAATCGACGATGTTCGCCTGATGCATTCGGCCGATTTGAGGTTCATTAATCAGTTTTAGATATGAAAGTTTCTCGCCCGTGGTTGCAAAGATTTTTTGACGCTCCGTTACCGGAAGTTGCCGTACTTTCTGAAGCTTTTACCGCGCACGCGTTTGAGGTGGAAAGCGTTGAAGGGGAAATTTTGGATTTGAAAGTTCTGCCGGATAGGGCAGGCTATGCGATGAGCCACCGCGGGGTTGCCAAGGAACTTTCTGCGATTTTAAATATCCCGCTCAAAACCGACCCGTTTAAAGAAGCAATTCCGAAATGGGGCACAACCGACAAACTTGAGATTACTGCTGATTCAAAATATGTGGTTCGGCACACAGGTGCACTCTACAAGGGAGCGAAAGTCGGACCGTCGCCGAAATGGCTTCAGGAACTTTTGGAATCAGTCGGTCAGCGTTCAATCAATAACGTCGTTGATGCATCAAACTTCGTGATGTTAAACACGGGGCAGCCTAGCCATGCTTTCGATGCAGGGAAAATTTCAAAATCCGGCGAGGTGTTGAAAATCGATATCCGTGAAGCAAAAAAAGGCGAAAAAGTGATGCTTCTTTCGGGTGAAGAAAAGGAATTGAACGAAAGAGCGTATATTTTCGCGGACGGTACGAAGGGAACACCCTTGGATATTGCTGGTATTAAAGGAGGGTTGGATACGGGAGTAACCGATTCCACGACGGATTTATTTATTTCCGCAGGTAATTATGACTCGACTTTAATCCGCAAGGCAGCGCAGGCTATGAATGTGTTCACTGACGCGTCTCAGCGGTTTCAGAATCGCCCGTCACCTGAACTGACCGGGTACGGTATGCGGGATTTGTTGACACTTATTTCGGAAGTTGCGGGCGGGGAACTGGTTGGCGTTATTGATATTTATCCGGCTCCGCAAAAACCCGGAGACGTTTCTGTTGATGTAGAGATGGTTCAGGATGTTTTGGGAACAGACTTTAATAAGGTCGACATAGAAGAAGCATTTACGCGATTGGGTTTTTCGTTTACGCAAAACGGCGACATGTTCACGGTCACTCCTCCGTTTGAGAGAGGGGACATAACCATTCCGGAAGATTTAGCTGAGGAAGTGGGACGTATTATCGGATACGAAAAAATCAAACCGACGCTTTTACCGCCCGCTTCAAATAAGATTGAAATCAATAAAAATTTCTACTGGTCGGATAAGATTCGCATGTATCTTGCTGAGCAGGGTTTTTCTGAAGTGCTTACATCCGTGTTCACGAACGACAAGGGCGAGCGCGCGGTAGCGAATAAGGTGGATTCCGATAAACCGTTTTTGAGAAAAACGCTTACACCGGGAGTTGCTGCGAGCCTGAAAATGAATGCGCTTAATCGTCCGCTTCTCGGGCTTTCCGAAGTTAAAATTTTTGAAATCGGAAAGATATTTAAAAAGGATACTGAAGTGTGGCATTTGGCTATCGGAGTTACTCCGGGTAAAAAAGCCGCCAAAGAAGCTTTGGAAAAAATGTTCTCCGAGTTCGGCGCATCGGTCTCCGTAGCAGAAACAGGCGAGGTTATGGAAATTGATTTCAGTGAATGGGTGTCGAAGCTTCCGGAACCCAAAGCATACGAACAATTGTCCGAATCAAAAATCAGCCGGTACGAACCGTTTTCGCGCTATCCCTTTATTGACCGCGATATTGCAGTGTGGACTCCCGAAGGAACAACGGAAGGAGATGTAGAAAAAATAATTCTCGAAAAGGCAGGGGGTTTGCTTGTTAAACACTACCTTTTCGACACTTTCTCCAAAGACGCCAAAACATCCTACGCTTTCAGGCTCGTCTTTCAGTCAAACGAACGTACGCTTTCGGATGAGGAAATTAATCCGATTATGACAGCGATGACTGAGACTCTGAATGCAAAATCGGGGTGGCAGGTAAGATAAAGTATATGTATGTATGTCCGATGCATCCTGAGGTTCGGCAAGAGAAGCCGGGGCGATGTCCGAAGTGCGGAATGAACCTTGTACCCGTTAAGAATTCACACACGTCAGCGCACCGCCATGAACACGCCTCCGATAAACATGCTCCTGATAAACACGAAGGCCATCATACGGCGGATTTTTTGAAAAAGTTCTGGATAGTTTTGGTGCTTACCATTCCGATTCTCGGGTATTCGGAAATTTTCCATATCGCAACGGGGGTTATGCTCCCGACGTTTCCGGGAATGAATTTAGTAATGCTTGCGCTTGGTTCAGTAATCTTTTTCTGGGGCGGATGGGTTTTCCTTCAAGGTGCGTACCGCGAACTTAGAGCCCGCTTGCCCGGCATGATGACGTTAATCGCACTTGCGGTTACTTCGGCATACGCCTGGAGCGTCTATGCAACAGTTGCGGGCGGGGAGGCATTGTGGTGGGAACTCTCTACATTAATTGCAATCATGCTTCTCGGACACTGGATAGAAATGAAAGCAGTGATGAGCGCGTCAGGCGCCTTGAAAGAACTGGCGAAACTTCTCCCTGATACGGCAGATGTAATCCGAAACGGGACGACGGTAACGGTTTCGACTTCTGAATTACATGCAGGCGATGTCGTTCTCATTAAACCGGGAGCAAAAGTCCCCGCAGACGGTTCGGTTATTGAAGGACAATCGGAATTAAATGAATCAATACTTACGGGTGAATCAAATCCGGTGGCAAAAAAAGGAGGAGATACGGTCATAGCGGGCGCAGTAAACGGAGACGGGAGCCTAAAGGTGGAAATCACTCATATAGGAGAAAAAACGTTTCTTGCCGGGGTTATGCGATTAGTGAGTGAAGCGGAATCGTCAAAATCACGGCTTCAGATTTTATCCGACCAGGCGGCGTTGTGGCTCACGGGAATTGCGGTCAGCGCGGGCGGAATTACGTTTGTATCGTGGCTGGTTGCCGGTGCGGGAATTGCGTTTTCTACCGAACGATTGGTTGCGGTTTTGGTGGTTGCGTGTCCGCACGCGTTGGGGCTTGCGGTGCCGTTGGTAGCCGCAATTTCAACATCTCTTGCCGCACGGAACGGATTTTTGGTGCGCAAACGATTGGCGCTTGAAGCGGCGCGGAATATCGGGGTTGTGCTTTTTGATAAAACGGGCACGCTGACTGAAGGAAAATTTTCCGTCGTTTCGGCAAGTTCTGATGAAACAATACGGCTTGCGGCGGCAGTTGAAGCGCATTCGGAACACCCGATAGGAAAAGCAATCGTTACTGAGGCAAAAAAAAGAGGACTGAGCGCCGAGAGTGCAACCGACTTTACCCGCGTACCGGGGAGGGGCGCTGAAGCAAAAGTATCAGCCGTTCGGGTCTTCGTGGGCCACCGCGGCGGGGCGGATATTATCGTTGAAGTCGGCGGTAAAGAAATAGGTACGATACGCGTCGCTGACACACCGCGCGCGGAGGCAAAAGAGGCGATTGATTCCTTGAGGCATGCGGGTTTGCGCGTCGTTATGATTACGGGCGATTCTGAAGAGACCGCAAAGAGCGTAGCTCGTGAGCTTGGTATTGATGAATATTTCGCGCGAGTCCTTCCGGATGAGAAAGCAGAAAAAGTAAAACTCCTGCAGGCGGAAGGCGCTAAGGTTGCGTTTGTGGGCGACGGGGTGAATGACGCGCCGGCTTTAGCTCAGGCTGACCTCGGTATCGCGATAGGCGCGGGTACGAACGTTGCGGTAGAGTCTGCCGGCATCATTCTTGTGAAAAATGACCCGCGCGATATTCCGAAAATCATTCGGCTTTCGAAACTAACCTACGGGAAAATGATTCAGAATCTTTTCTGGGCAACGGGCTACAACGTGCTTGCGCTCCCCTTGGCTGCGGGCGCGCTTTCCGCATACGGCTTCATTCTTGAACCCGCTCTTGCCGCTGTTTTAATGTCGGCTTCAACGGTTGTCGTTGCGGTAAATGCCTCTTTGATGCGTGGTATTGTTTTGTAAGCATTAGCATCTAATATCTACCCCCCTATGAAATTATCTAAATTAATGCACCTTGCGAGTATTGTTTCGGGCCTTGTCGGCGTCGTTTCGTTTCTCATCGCCGTCTTTGGGAACGCTGAATCCGTATTCAATATTACCAAGATGGATGCGATTGCATGCGCTGCGGTTCTTCTGCTTATAGCTATTTGGGCTGCGATATCAACGCTGCATCATATGAAGCTTGAGGAAAAAGGGGAAATTATATAAAATATTTTTCGTTGTTTTGTTTCGAGGTTTGCTATAATCGGCTTATGGCGGTCCCTCGCTCAGTATTGGCTTTCGTTGCGATTTTCATACTTTTCTCGATGGGAGCCGTTTGGTTTGCGCTTACCGGTCCCATGCATCACGAAATGGGATGTCCGTTTATGCCGGGTCATGAGGTTGCATGTGCAGGGCCTCTTGAGCATTTGTCGCACTGGCAGTCGTCATTCCTTGCCATTGTTGCGGAAATTCTCGCGTTTTTTGTTCTTTTGTTTTTTGCATTCAGAAGCAGATTTTTATCGGAATTGGATGTCGGACCGCCGAAATTCATTTTCTTAAACAGTCCGATTTCGCATCGACCGACCTTGCTCGAGGAGTTGTTTTCAAAGGGGATACTTAATCGGAAAGAGCCGTATGCAGGTACGTTTGGCTTTTTATAGGCATAAACAATTAAACATATGAACAAAGACGCAATTATTGCAGGGCTCGTCATGCTTATGATTGGATTCGGGGTCGGTTATTTAGCCGCAGGAGGGACCATCGGCGGGGACTCACGCATTGAAGCGGGTTCGCACATGATGTCGGACGGCACGATGATGGGGAACGGCGGCATGGATATGGGCGATTCGATGTCCGGCATGATGCAGGGCCTTGAAGGAAAAACGGGGGACGCTTTCGATAGGGCGTTTCTTGAAGAAATGATTGTTCATCACCAAGGCGCCGTTGATATGGCAAAGGAGCTTCTGAAAAATACTAAGCGCCCCGAACTATTGAAGTTCGGCCAAGACATCATTACCGCCCAAAGCGGGGAAATTGAGATGATGAAATCCTGGCTCAAGAGCTGGTATTAAAAGCAGCGCTCACCCATTTAACAAAACCCCTGCATATGCAGGGGTTTTGTTTGTCTGTGTTAAATAATACGGCTGGCAGGTGAGATGATTCTTTTTCTTTGCGGTTGTATAAAGGCAATGCGGTCGGTTCTTTCCAAACCCCCGTCGCGGCGGCCGTGCGTGTGTCCCCATACTCTCTTGTTTTTTTTGCCTTTGAAAAAGTCCATGTCTGCGTGCAGGTGGGGATACATTCCATCATCTGTGTCATCGCCCAAGAAAAAACACGCTTCGCCCGGAAGAATAAGCTTTGCAGCCGCCGAGCGTTGATGCTCGAGAATCGGATAAAAATGCTCTCTCTTTCCCAGTTCGCCGAGCTCGAATTGCGCGGCTCTCTTCAGCGATTCCGCCTTAACTAACGGGAGAGGCATGCCGAGTAATTCGGGGAAATATTTGACGCTCAGCCTGAATCTAATTCTGTTTTCCGCCATAACGCCTGAACCCCGTTATACTTTTCCGAGTCAGGTTTTGTCAAACAAAGCGCAAGCCCCGAACGTTTGTTATAAAGGAGTAGTGGTAAACAAAATAGCCATATTAGGCATAACGGGAGCGGGCAAAAGCACGCTTTCGCGGCGCATTGCCGAACGCACAGGTTTGCCCCTGTTTCATATGGATGCGCTGTTTTGGCGGGGAAAATGGGAAGAAGTGCCTGAAGACAAATATCTTAGAGACCATTCCGAGATACTCAAAAGCAATGGTCGATGGGTTATAGACGGGTGGATTAACCCGAAAATGAAAGAAAGGCTTACGCAGGCGGATTTGATTATTTATCTGGATTATCCCGGTTGGCTCTGCGCATTGCGATATATACAGAGGTCCTGGATGCACAGAAAGGTTGCGCGGCCGGAGTTGCCCGAAGAGTCTTTGGACCATTTTAAATTTCGCAGATTTTTCCTGCTTCTTTTTCGCGGTGAGCGGCCCGAATTGGAAGCAGCGCTCGCGTCAGCAGACCCGTCGAAAGTCGTCCGATTCACGTCGCCCAAGGAGCTTGAGGCGTATCTGAAAACGGCTTCGTTCTAGGAAATCAATTTTTCGACCTTCTCTTTAATTTGGTCTCGAACTTGAGCGTGAAATTCAGCGGAGGTTCCTTTCGCGTCCGGGATATCATTCCAGCGTATTACTTTCGGCGAATTTTCAAGAAATGAGGGCAAGGGGAATTCATTGTCCTCCATCAGGAGAATTGCCTTATCTGATTCGTTCAACAATTCTTCCGTTACCGGCTTTCTCCTTGCGGAAGAAATATCGATACCGGCTTCCTTCATCGTTTCCAGCACCAGAGGGGGAACCGACAAATCGTCTTTTAGTATTGAATGCGCCAAATCAATGCCCGCGCTCGTTGCGTCTGCGGAGCCTGTCAAAGCGTTATAAAACGCTTCCGCAATCTGGCTTCGTCCGGCGTTTGCCCTGCAGATAAACAGCACCCTCATGACGCTTTCGGGCGTACAAGTTTAGACATGAGATAGACGATATGGTCGCTGTTCATCGGAACGGTAACGAGGATAAAAAGAATCGCAAAAAGAAAGAAGCTCGCAGTAGGCGCCACCAGTCCGAACAGAGTGACGATAACCGCGCCGGAAACAGGAATCACAATTCTGTATTTCATCGTTGAAATCATATCCGGGGTAACGTCTTCCTTGATGAGTTTTGCCGCCCGTGCGTGTTCCCAAAACCAGTACGCGGCAAGCCCGCAAATCACCACGTCCGTTCCGTAGATAAATACGGCAATCGATTCGCTGTAGTAACTTCGCAGTATTCCGGTCGTGAATGGAATAAGCACGATAAAGCTTGCAAACACGATATGCATCCATACGGACTTGCGGTCGACGTGTTTGGTCAGGTTGAGCAAGTTATGCTGGCCGACCCAGAACGTACCCAAAACCGCGAAACTCATGAAATAGGTGAGGAACTGCGGCCACAAATTTAGGAATAAATCAGCGATGTTTTCGGAAGCCAAATCCCGCGGAATAAGGAAGTTCAGAACCAAGAGCGTCATAGCGAATCCGAATATGTTGTCGGTCAAGGATAGTATCCGCCCCGAAGTCCATGTTTCCGCAAGCCGGGTTTCCAAGATTCGGGAGTTTTCATCCATATGCCTGATACAAGTATAATACTCTTGTGGATGTTCTTATTATAGGCGGAGGAGGCAGGGAACACGCGCTTGCCTGGAAAATCAAACAATCGCCGCTCTGCGGGAAGCTCTACATAGCTCCGGGAAATGCGGGGACGGCAGCTCTTGGGGAAAATATTCAGCTTGATGTAAAAAATAATCAGGCGGTCGTTGACTTTGCGTTAGCCAAAAATATCGGTCTTGCGGTTATAGGACCCGACGATTTTCTTGCGCAAGGTATGGTGGACGCGCTTCTTGCGGCTGGAATAAAAACATTCGGTCCTGAAAAAAGTGCAGCACGACTCGAGTGGTCAAAGGCGTACGCGAAAGAGTTTATGGTCAAACACGGAATTCCGACGGCAACTTCGGCAACATTCACATCGTTTGACGAAGCGGTTCAATACATAAAAAATGCCTCAACGCCCATTGTAATAAAAGCCGACGGATTGGCGCTTGGTAAGGGCGTGGTGATTGCAAAAAGTTTTGATGAAGCGGAAAACACTCTGCGTCGGTTTATGCAGGAAGGGCAATTCGGGGAATCCGGAAAAACGGTTCTGATTGAAGAATTTTTGGACGGAAGCGAAATATCGATTCACGCGTTTTGCGACGGGAAGGACGCAAAACTATTTCCAGTTTCGCGCGACCATAAAAGAGTAGGGGACGGAAATACAGGTCCGAACACCGGTGGAATGGGAACAATCGCTCCCGTAGAAATGCCTGATTGGTTTTTGAATACCGTTAAAGAAAAAGTCGTCATACCTGTTTTAAAAGGAATGGCTGAAGCGGGTACGCCGTTCTCGGGGCTTTTGTATCCGGGAATAATGGTGACGAGCAAAGGAATTAAAGTTATTGAATTCAACACGCGGTTCGGCGACCCTGAATGCGAATCCTACATGCGTCTCTTGGAGAGCGATTTGGTTTCCATACTGCTTGCGTGCGCCGAAGGCACGCTTGAAAACATTGAGGTGAAATGGTCGGACCAATCGGTAGTAACGGTGATGCTTGCGTCAAAGGGATATCCTGAAAATTACGAAAAAGGATTTCCGATAACCGGAATCGGGGACGCCGAGAAAGAGGAAGATATAGTTGTCTTTCACGCAGGAACCGCGATCAAAGACAGCGGAGTAGTCACGAATGGAGGTCGGGTGCTTGGGATATCCGCTACCGCGGGGACAAACGATGAGGCGCGGAAAAAGGCTTATGCGGCTGTCGAAAAAATAGACTTCAAGGGGAAACAATTCCGTACGGATATCGGCATATAAAAACCGCCCCGACCAATGGTCGGGGCGGTGGGGCTATGCGATGATGATTTCGTTATTTGTTTTTCCTCCTGTTTCTTCGGCTTCGACCAAGATGAAAGTGCCTTCTTTTGCGAATCTTCCGTTCGGAGTCCGATATCTTCCGTCCGGACCTTTGTTGACCTTTCGTACATTGCTTGCCGGCTCCGTTCCGTTCCTGTCTTCTTCGCTATCCGTGCTGGATTCGTGCGGGGGAAGCTCAAGATGGACTCCTTTGTGGAGACTCCCGACATC
>CAZPUX010000009.1:0-11152 GCA_964589865.1 uncultured Candidatus Saccharibacteria bacterium
ATTCTTTTTTCCTCGAGAGTTTAACGATTTTCGGATTGATAAACGCGCGGTCGACGTCTTCATCGGAACGGTCTTTCCCTTCAAGTACGAACCCGCGAACGACGAATATGCGGTAGGGAAGTGCAATCTGATTCGCCGCAATCGCCACCCCGTGTTCGGTCGAACGCAGCGACGCCGACATGCGATTCACAATATCCTTCAGTTTTGCCGTACCGAATAAATCTTTCGGGACCTCCTTCGACTTCTGCCCAAGAGCTTTGTGCCCTTTTTCGACAATCGGGTCTGTGTGTGCCTTTGCCGCCATTTGCTCTTATTTTAACCTATACAGTCTTATTTCACCCGTCACACAATCTGGTCAGGGTCGATAGCGACCGCAATGTCCGGGGGAAGCGACTTTAGTTTTTCGGATAACGCGGCGTCAGGCCATGCCCCGCGCTCCAGGCGGATAACGGCGCTTATCTTCCATTCGTTTTTCCCTACGGCTTCCGCCGGCAGGGGACCCACAAGGTCGTATTCTTTGAATGATTCAGAAATTAACACGCGTGATTTTTCCGCGCTTGCCCGCGTTCCGATTGAGGTAATGCCGATGAATACGGAAAACGGGGGATAGGAAAATTGTTCGCGCTCGGCGATGTCAGAGCGGTAAAAATCCGCGGGGTTGCCTGAGGAAATTGTTTTCATAACTTCGCTGTCGGGTTTCCTGGTTTCTATCAGGAACGCATTTTGGGCGCGCTCTCGCAGATAAAAAAGAATGGAGAGTGCAGTTTCGTGGGCGCGCCACGCGGGCAAGGACAGCATGCTGTCGATTGATGCAACGACCGCAAGTTCAACGGGCTCCGCAAGGTAGGGAAGCATGCGTTCTGTGCCGACAAGAATCGCTCCGCTTTTGCTGTAAAAATCCTGCATCAGTTTTTTGGCAGTTTTGTGCGCAGGTGCTGTGTCTTTGGTAAAAAGAATCACCGGAGCTTCTGGGAACTCTTTTTTTATTTCCTCATATACCTTGTCGACGCCGATGCCTAGGGTAACCAGATTCCACCCGCCGCACGTTTTGCAGGATGTTCCGGCCGGAAGTATCGCGCCTGAACGGTGGGAAATAAACACATTACCCGAAGCTGTTTTGTGCAACGACATCGGCGCGCCGGTTTCAGGATCGGTAATCGGAGTTCCGCAGTCGTTGCATACCGTGAGGGGCGCAATGCCGCGCCGTGCGGCAAATATAAGCGCTCGTCCGCCTTTTTTTATTTCCGCCCGCAGCACTTCTTTTGTTTCCTTGGATAACGCTGAAAAAATTCTTTTTTCTCCGCGTTTCTCTTCTTTCGCTCGGCTGTCGAAAATAATCACCTTCTCGTTTCCTGCGGGGCGCATTTGCGAGCGCGACAATTCTTCGACTTCATGAATATCGACGCGGTATCTGGTTTCAACGCGCAGGGGAAAATCGGCAAGTATCAGTCGCGCTCCCGAATGTCTTGACAGGCTTTCGGCAAAGCGGCGCACGTCAACGTATGGACGCTGAATACCGCGGTACGCTCGGGCGCTCTCGCGTTCGATGATTATCGTGTCCGCGTCGACTCTAGGGAGAGAAAGCACGACGGGCGTACCGATGATAAGGAGGGGCTCTTTGCTTGAAACCGCGCGGTTCCATTCGGTCAAGAGTTTCTTTTTTGTCATCTCGCCCGTAATAAGCGCTACCCTCTCTTCGATACCGCGCGAGAGTTCGCTTGAGAGCGTTTCTGCTTCTATTACCGTAGGTGCCACCACAACCACGGATGCATTCCGCGCGAATGCCTCGCGCGCGATATTCCTATATATGCGCACTCGCTCTTCGCGTTCCGATTGCAGTACCAATAAATCAGCGCGCACTTTCAAATCGGCGTCCGTAGTCCGATGGGGAACTCTGGGCGCTTCTTCAAGTTTTGAAATCGATGAAAGGATGACAGTCGAGGTAAGCGCCGCCGTGAGAACACCTTCGTGAACGCCGTGCCACTCCGAAGAATCCGCAAGTGCGCGCATAAAACTTTCCGAGAAAATCCGCTTATGCGATTTCGTTACGTCTATTTTTTTCAGAGCAAAGTCGGCGGAGCGGATATCAAGTTTCTCTTCGCGCACGTCGCGCGAAGAAATGACGATTGCCGGAATGTTTCTCCCGCGGACGGGCGTTTCTATAACGCTCCCGGGCTCCAGTGCTTCGCGCGAAAAAAACGTCAGGTAGTCTCTAAAGATTCCTTTTGCAACCGGCATGACGCGAACGGCGTACATACGCCCATTCTAACGTCTGTGTCTCCAAAGTCAGCGTAGCCAAAAATCCGGGCTGCCCGCCTTTTTAAAATGAAGGTCCGTCTCACCGAGAACCATCCCTAACGCCTCTCTTCCTTCTCCTTCAACTGTGCCGTGGCTTACCGCCCGTTCCGGAGCTATCACCACAGGCTCCGTCATGGTTACTTCCGGAATATAAAATTCTTCTCCTCCCCAGCTTTCGTTAAGATTGTCAAAAATCTTCCTAATGGCGTCCCTCGTTCCTTTATCCGCAAGGTAATAGACGCCTTTGAGCAAAATTGTGCCGTCTTGAAGCCGGGTATCAGAGAGACACGTTAATGCAATCTTGTCTCTTTTTCCTTTCACGTAGAAAAGGCCGTTTAAGATGAATCCTTCCTGTCGGTACATTGAGTCCACGGTTCTGCGTTCAGCTTTTGAACACAGCAAATCTGTCCCTTCCGTTTCCGTAATAACTTCAATGTCATTCTTGGTGCGCAATGGTATGTCGCGTTCGGCGTCTTTGTGCGGGTCGAGAGCGGTTACATTTTGTACCAAAAGCCGTGCAAGCATTGTGCGCACTATCGGGTCGTGGCGCTTGTCCCAAAACTTTTCCGCAATGAGCTCGTTTGCTTCCCGAAAAGCATCGGTGTCGTTTTGTTCGCGCAGTATGTCTTTTACATGAAAAGCACCTCCGTAAAGGTTAGCGGCAAGTTTCTCGATAAATTGCGGCGGAAGGGGAGATTCGTTCGTCAACGCAAGGAGCACCTCTTCCACTACAGGGTCATGTCCGAATTCATACAAGAAACCATACGCGCCAAAGAATGCGCTTTCGAAAACGCCTTTTTCCGTCGGCTGAGGTGCGTGTCTCTTTTGCTCCCTCGCTCTCAATTCTTGCATTGCAGGATTATGCAATATTAAATATATACTGTCAAATATGGAACAAACAATCCATTGGAGCTTCCATAAATGCGTCGTACAATTCGCGCATGGCAAATCCGACGTTTGTTATTCAGGGGACTTCAGGCGACAAAACGCTGTCGGGTTCTATCCCTGTGTATGGCGCCAAGAATAATGCTTTGAAACTTATGGCTGCGGCGTGTCTTATCCCAGGCACATCGGAATTCACCAATATTCCTGGCATCGCTGATGTCGCGTCTTTGGGGCGCATCCTTGAAGGCTTAGGAGCGTTCGTGAGCACAAACGGACGGAATATTTCCATAAACGCTGCAGGGCTTTCGGGAACCGTACTGAATCAAGCACTCGCAAAATCAATGCGCGCGTCAATAGTTCTTATCGGACCATTGCTTGCGCGGTTGGGAAGCGTGACGTTTCCGCATCCGGGAGGCGATGTTATCGGCGAGAGGCCGATAGATATTTTTATATCCGCATTTAGGCAATTAGGCGCGGTGTTTTCTGAAACAGAAGATACGTACACGCTTTCCGCATCCGGCGGCCTTTCCGGCGGAGAGATATTTTTCCGCGTCGTCACCGTTACCGGAACGGAAACCGTGATGATGGGGGCAACATTAGCGAAAGCGCCGGTCATTCTTAAAAACTGCGCTATGGAACCGGAAATTATCGCGCTTGCGGATTATTTGAAATCCTGCGGGGCCGATATTCAAGGCGCCGGTACGCCAACGATTGTCGTCCGTCCTTCGTCATTGCATGCTCCCGATAAGCCGTTTGCAACGATTCCCGACAGAATCGAAGCCGCAAGTTTTCTCGCGCTCGGGGCGCTTGCGGCAAAGGAATTAACGGTAACCGGTGTCAATCCCGCGCATCTTGATTCGGTTATAAACGCGCTTCAAAATGCAGGCGTTTCGCTTTCGGTGGGGAAAGATTCAATTACGGTACGCGCCCCCGAAAAAGTATTGCCGTCGAGCTTGCGGACGCATGAATATCCGGGATTTCCCACAGACGCGCAATCGCCGATACTGATTTTGATGACGCAGGCCGAAGGGGAGTCGGTGATTGTTGAATCCATTTTTGACGGGCGCTTGAGTTACACTGCGGAACTTTTGAAAATGGGAGCGAACATAACGCTTCTTTCTCCGCATCGCGCGAAAATAATCGGACCCACGCCTTTGTCTGCCGCCGACATAGACACCCCCGACATACGCGCAGGCCTGGCGTTTGTGCTGGCAGCAATTATTGCAAAAGGGAAATCAAAAGTAGGGAACGCGCATTTAATCGACCGCGGATACGAGGCAATTGAAAAACGCCTATCAGCGGTAGGCGTTGATATCAGAAGAGAATAAGGTTTATTCCGTTTTCCCGTCCTCTCCGAGAAGTATTTTTTTGGCCTGTTCGATGAGCAATTCAAAAGCGTTTTTTCCCAAATGTTTGCGTACGTCGGGAATCGGCTGCGTAGTTTCGAAATGAGCCATTCATTCTCTTATAGCACCCCAGGCGTCGGGGTCAATGCTTTTTTCATTAAGTTTGCGGGGGGATACCGAGCGGGGTACACTCATGGTTAATGTCGTTTTTTTCGCCGAAACTCGGAATCGATTTGGGAACCACCACCACGCTTGTCTACGTTCCCGGAAAAGGAATCGTTCTCAATGAACCGTCAGTTGTTGCAGTATCAGTTTCTGATAAAAAAATTCTGGCGATAGGCTCTGATGCAAAAGAAATGATTGGGCGAACGCCTGAATCTATCATTGCGTATCGGCCCATGAAAGACGGCGTGATTGCGGATTACCGCGTTACGGAAGCGATGTTGCGTTACTACATTCGCAAAGCCTTGGGCACCTGGAATTTATTCCGTCCTGACGTGATTGTGTCCGTTCCTGCGGGCGTTACGTCAACCGAGCGCAGAGCAGTTGTTGAAGCCGCAATAAAAGCAGGCGCAAAAAACGCATACGTTATTAAGGAACCGATTCTTGCAGCAATCGGCGCAGGCATTCCGATTCATGAACCCAGGGGGCACATGATTGCCGATATCGGCGGGGGAACTATAGATGTAGCCGTCATTTCTTTGGGCGGAATCGTCGCCTCAACATCCGTAAAATGCGCCGGAAATAGAATCGACCAGGCAATTGCTGATTACATTAAGAAAACCTACAACCTTGCTATCGGCGATAAAACCGCGGAAGACATAAAGATTCAGGTGGGTTCCGCCGTTCCCGTTGAGGAAGAGCTGACTATGGCAATCAAAGGACGCGACTTGCTCTCCGGTTTGCCTAGAACCGCGAATGTCTCCACCAATGAAATTGTGCGCGCAATCGCTCGGGAACTCAGGGAGATGATTAAGGCAATCAGAAACGTCCTTCAGGAAACTCCGCCCGAATTGGCAGCCGATATTATCGACAAGGGAATCATAATGACCGGAGGCACGTCGCAGCTCAGGCATTTCCCTGAACTGGTTTTCCGCAGAACCGGCGTACAGGCGGTTATGGCGGATGAGGCGCAATACTGTGTTGCCAAAGGCACCGGCATTGCGCTTGAACATTTGGATACGTACAAGAAAACGATGACAACTAAGAGAGGTTAAAATAGCCTCATGGAGCTCTCCAAACTCGCCGAAATCAAAGAATTGCACCACGCGTATCTCGTAACGGGAAGTGCAGAAAACGCTCCAAAAGAAGTGCTTTCAGTGCTTGTAAAACGCGGTGTTCAAACGGTCGGCAATCCGGACGTTTCGGTTCACGCATATTCCGAGCTTCTGGTTGATGATGTACGCGACACCTTGTTGTCGTTTGCCTCGCTGAAACCGCTGGGGGAGCGGAAGTATTTAATCGTGTCGTACTCGCGCGCAAATGACGCGTCGCAGAATGCGCTTTTGAAAGCAGTTGAGGAGTCTTTGGGGAACACAACATTTTTCTTTTGCGTCGATTCCGCAGGGCACATGCTCCCAACATTGCGTTCGCGATGCGTACAGGTTTCGCTCGGAGAAGTAAAAACGAATGATGACGGAGATGCGGAAGCGTTTTTGAAATCGTCGTATGAAAAGCGTCTCGCTTCAATTGAAAAAATGACAGCGTACATTTCAAAAACGCAGGACCGCGCTCCTGCGCGTAACTTCGTACGTTCCTTACTGAGCGTGATGCACGAACGCGATGCATCGCCTTCGGCTCTTCGCGATTTGCTTGATGCAGACCGATACCTGCGGATGCAGGGCTCTTCGCCAAAATCTGTTCTTTCGCACTTAGCAGTCACGCTCCCGCGTTAGTACGATTTGGTATAATCAATCTATGGCATTTGACTTGAATCAGTTTAAGAAAACATCTGCGGAAAAAACCGCATGGCTTTCAACCGAGCTTCAGGGACTTCGAACCGGCCGCGCTACTCCGACGCTGTTGGACTCAGTGTCGCTTGAAGTCTACGGTTCCCGCATGAAACTCTCGCAGGTCGGGAACATTACCGTTGAAGATGCGCGTTCCTTATACGTGAACCCCTGGGACAAAGGGCAGATAAAAGATATTGAAAAGGCGATAACGCTTGCGGATTTAGGCGTATCTGTTGGTTCCGATGCTTTGGGCGTTCGCGTGTCATTTCCTGAATTAACTGCGGAAAGACGCCAGCAGTTGGTGAAATTGTTGCGTGCAAAACTTGAAGAAGCGCGCGTACATGTGCGTACCGCTAGAACGAAAGCAATTTCCGAAGTTGAAAAAGGGGACGCGTCTGAAGACGAACAGAAACGGCTGAAAGCGGAAATACAAAAAATAGTAGACGAAACCAACAAGGCGCTTGAAGCCGTTGCAGATAAGAAAGAGAAGGAGCTCGCCTCCTAATCCATGGCAATTTTAATTTTCGTCGTTATTTTGGTTGTTTTGATTGTCGGCCATGAGTTCGGGCATTTTGTCGTTGCCAAACTTTCCGGTATGCGCGTACCTGAGTTCGGGCTTGGATTTCCGCCAAAAATTTGGGGTAAAAAAATCGGAGATACGGAATACACGATTAACGCGCTGCCGTTCGGCGGGTTCGTAAAAATCGTCGGAGAAGACGCGAACGAGCAATCCTCAGACCCCGCATCATTTTCAAATCGCCCGAAAATTCTTCAGGCGGCAACGCTTCTCGCCGGTCCGTTTTCAAACATTATTCTTGCGTTCATTTTTTCTTCAATTGCATTTATGGCGGGCGTGCCGGCTGCGCTTGAAGATTCGACCAATGCGGAACATTTGCTGAATCCGCAGGTACTGGTGGTTGAAGTGCTGCCCAAAAGTCCCGCAGCAGAAGTCGGCATAAAAACAGGCGACCATATTCTTTCGATTTCTGCGGGGGGCGCAACGCACACGGTCGCGGCACCCGAAGAAATCAGCGCGTTTGTGGAAACAGCTTCTGCTCCGGTTACGGTTCTTATTGAACGCGGAGGCCAAAACCTTATGTTTGAAATTACCCCGAAAAAAGGAATTGTGTCTGAAGAGCCGAATCGCTCCGCAATCGGCGTCGCCTCGTCTTTGGTTGGAACTTTGCGGTTGCCGTTTTTTGAGGCCGTCGGCAGAGGTTTTGAAGAAACCCTTCAGAATGCGCAAAAAGTTTTTTTCGGTCTCATGACTCTTATCGGTAAAGCCGCAACACTCTCGGCTGATGTTTCAAATGTTGCCGGACCCGTGGGCATCGCTTCAGTCGCGGGGGACGCCTTCTCATTCGGAGTCGGTTCCATATTTTCTTTTGCGGCACTCATTTCAATAAACCTCGGGATTCTGAACCTTTTGCCGTTTCCCGCGCTCGACGGCGGACGGCTTTTGTTTGTCATAATTGAAGCGATTATTAGAAGACCTATTCCGTCAAAGGTGGCGAACGCTGTTAATTTCGGAGGATTCGCCATTCTGATTCTATTGATGCTTGCGGTTACTGCACACGACATAGTCAAATTAGTGACTTGACATATGGTCCGTTTGGGAATATAATACGAAAAGTTGAATAAAAGCGTTCGAGTTTGGTACCCCGCCAAACGAAGCTGCAGGCGACAATCATGCGACCTAAGCCTGACGGAAGGGAACCGTAAAAATAAACCCTCGGTGTGTCAGCCTTAAAAAGCAGGAGCACTTAGAATCCCACACACGCTGGTTCGTGTGTTTTTTATTTGCGGGGTTCGCTGGTGGTATCGTAACGAGAGACATATGAAAAAAATCAATCTTACCAATATTCAAAAAGCTGCGTCAGAACTTGCGGTGTCTAGCGACCGCGAGAAAAATGCGTTTCTTTCACATCTCTCAAAAGAGCTTGTTCGCCATGCGAATGCGATTGTGAGCGCAAATAAAAAAGACATGGCGGCGGCGCGCAGAAAAGGCATGAATGAAGCGTTTCTAGAAAGACTTATGATTGACGCGAAAGGAGTGAAGCACCTGACGAAGAAACTTGCTTCAGTCGCGCGTCTCAAAAGCGGTTTGGGAGAAGTGATTGAGAAACGGAAAAAGGGAAGTCTTTTACTTACCAAAGTCCGCGCTCCCTTGGGCGTTCTTGCAGTCATTTATGAAGCAAGACCGGAAGTCACTATTGATGTGGCAGCGTTGTGCATTAAGTCGGGAAACGCGGCGATTTTGAAGGGAGGGACGGAGGCTCTCCGGACAAACGCGGTTTTGTACGCCTGCATACAGCGCGCGCTTACAAAAGCAGGACTTTCAAAAAACACAGTGATGTTTATTGCAACAGGCGACAGAAAAATAACAAATGCGCTTCTTTCGCGCCATGACGCCATTGACCTTGTCATAGCACGCGGAAGTTATGGGATGGTGAAGGCGGTTATGGAGCGTTCGAAAATTCCGGTTCTTGCGCATGCGGCAGGCGGTGCTCGAATTTTTGTGGATAAAAGCGCTGATTTCAAAATGGCGGAGAAGATATTGGTAAACGCAAAAATAACCAAACCCGCGGCCTGCAATTCAGTGGATACGATTTTAGTTCACCGTGCGATTGCAAAAGAATTCATTCCGAAAATTACCCGCGCCATGGAAGCAAAAGGCGTTCATGTGAAGCAAAAGATGAATTGGGATACAGAAACCTTAGGTCTCACGGTCGGCATAAAAATAGTTTCCGGCGTTGAAGAAGCTATTGCATTTACCCGCGCACACAGCAAAAAACACACTGAAGGCATTATCGCGAAAGACAAAAAAGTGATTGAAAAGTTCTTGAATTCGCTGGACGCAGCCGCATTATTCGTCAATGCTTCAACGAGGCTTCATGACGGGTACGAATTCGGGCTCGGTTCCGAAATGGGAATTTCAACCTCAAAGCTTCACGCCAGGGGACCGGTGGGACTCAAAGAATTAACAACGTATAAGTGGCAAATTTATGGCAACGGCAACATTAGGAAATAACATAGCGATAATCGGTGCGGGCCACATGGGCACCGCTCTCTATGAGGGGCTTCTTCGAAGCGGTCTGCGGAAATCCCAGGTGACGCTTTCGAAGCGAGGCACTAATAAAAAATCAGCGCGCGCTGCAGATGTGATATTTATCTGCGTAAAGCCGGGAGCGGTCGGTGAGGTTCTCAAAGAAATCGAGAAAGAAATCCGAGGTAAGGCGGTTATTTCCGTTGCGGCAGGTCTCACGCTTTCATATCTTAAAAAACACGCACAAGGCGCGCGCGTCGCACGTATTATGCCGAACATGCCGGTTGCCATAGGCGCGGGCGTTACGGGTTTTATGCACGGAAGCCTTTCGGCGGCGGAGGTAAAAACGGTTTCAAAACTTCTGAGCGAGCTCGGACTTGTTATTGAAGCTAAGACCGACCGCGAGCTTGATGCATTGACGCTGATTGCAGGGTGCGGACCGGGGATAGTTGCATCGTTTGTTGAGGCACTTTCAAAAAACGCTTCGCGGTACGGACTCAAGGGTTTCCGCTCCGAACAGGTCGCGTTTCAGACTTTTATGGGCACGCTCTCGTACATGCAGGCGAACCTGATTCCGGCGGCGCATCTCAAAAAGGCCGTTGCAACAAAAGGCGGAGTGACCGAGGCGATACTCAATGACCTTGAAAAAGGACTCGGAAAAAATCTGGCGCATGCGCTTGATGTTGGAGGGAAGCGCATCAGAAAAATACGCAGATAATACATGTACAGAAGAATCGTCGTAAAAATCGGCTCAAACGTTATTTCAAAAGAAGGACACCTGGAAGAAAAGGCTGTTGCAGGCATAGTCGCGCAAATTGCCAAGCTGCGTATTGAAGGAGTCGATGTCATCGTTGTTACGTCGGGCGCAGTTGCGACCGGAAAAGGGATTCTCGGCTCCCAGGGCTTAGAAACTATGCCGCAGAGGCAGGTGCTGGCGGCGGTGGGCCAAGTGGGGCTTATGTCGCTCTATGCCCGTTTGTTTGAAGTCCATGGGCTTTCTTGCGCCCAAGTTCTAGCTACCAAAGGCGATTTTCGCGACCGCGAACACTACGCCAACATGAAAAATTGTTTTGAGAATCTTTTGAGCAAAGGAATCATTCCGGTCGTTAATAATAACGATGCGATTACCCTTCAGCAGGCGGGGTTCAGCGACAATGATGAATTGGCTGCCCTTATTGGGGCGCAGGTAAATGCCGATGTAGTTGTTTTTCTTTCCTCCGTAGATTATGTGTTAGACAGCGAAGGGAATCCGATTGTTACGGTAACGGAAGGCGGAACAATTTTGGGAATTGCAAAACTTAAAAAATCCGAAAGCGGAACCGGCGGAATGGAAACAAAATTCAAACTCGCAGAAGGATTGATGCGCGACGGAATAAACGCTGTCATCGCAAACGGCAGAACCGCGAACGTTATAAAAAGAATACTGGATGACGATAGCACTCTCGGTACCCGGTTCATTGCAACCAAGGACAAGAAAACCACTTCAGTTAAACGCCGTTTAGCGTATGCCGGCGGATTTTCAAAAGGCACGGCGTATGTCGATTCGGGAGCTGAAAAAATCCTCCTTTCAAAGGGTTCGCAGAGTCTGTTGCCAGTCGGAGTCACTAAAATTGAAGGGGCCTTTA
>CAZPUX010000010.1:0-10906 GCA_964589865.1 uncultured Candidatus Saccharibacteria bacterium
TGTAGCTCCAGAAGGTGAAGTGTTTATAGATGGCGATTATTCTCAGATTGAATTACGCCTTGCCGCGTTTCTTTCAGGTGATGAAAAATTAGCGCAGATATTTAAACGCGGAGAAGACGTACATTCTGCGGTTGCCGCTGAAGTGTTTGGTGTTCCGCAAAAGGATGTGACATATGACATGCGCCGAAGCGCCAAAGTAATTAATTTCGGCATTTTGTACGGGATGGGGGTGAACGCGCTTCGCGAAAGTTTGGGTACGGACCGCGCTGAAGCACAGGCGTTTTACAACCGCTACTTCGAAACATTCTCAGTTTTGGCGGAATACATGCAGAAAACCCGTGCCTCCGCTGCGCGATTGGGCTATACGGAAACGTACTTCGGAAGAAAACGCTATTTCCCCGGCATTCGTTCAAAAATTCCGTTTGTCCGCGCTTCTGCTGAACGAATGGCGATTAACGCCCCGCTTCAGGGAACGCAATCTGACATCATTAAAATTGCGATGACCCGCATCAATAAAGTGTTGAACGAAAAGTACGAGGGACGCGGAGCTATAGTACTCCAAATTCACGACGAACTTATCTTTGAAGTGTCGATCGCTGATGCCGAGAATGCCTCAAAAGATATACGCATAGCCATGGAACAGGTTCTTTCAAAAGAGGAGCTTCACGGCATTCCGCTTTTGGTTTCAGGCGAGATGGGCGCAAACTGGGGAGAGATGAAGCCGATTTAATATGCTCTACGTACTTGAAGGCAACGATTCAGACAAAATAAAAAAGCGTGTCGCTGAAATCACGAAGGGTGCAGAAGTAATACGTTTCGGCGAAGGCGGGGAATCATTTGCGCATGTTCCGGCGCACTTGGGCGCGCCGAGTTTGTTTTCTAAAAAGAACGCGCTTTTGTTGGTTTCGCCTTTTGAAGATACGGAATGGAAGGAAACGGTGCTTCAAAATTTGAAAGCATTTTTTGAATCTGAAACGGTTGTGGTTATAACCGAAACACACATTGATGCGGCAACGAATAAAAAAATAGATAAATACGCGCAAGTTGAATCGTTTGAATTAAAAAAAGTCGCCGAAGCACCGCAGGCGAATGTGTTTGCGCTTGCAGACGCGTTTGCAAAAGGAGACAGGAAAAAAGCGTGGGTTTTGTACCGGCAGTTTATTGAAAACGGTTCCGCGCCTGAAGAGATTCACGGCACGCTTTCATGGCAGGCGCGGGCCATGGTTCTAGCGTCAAAAACAAAAAGCGCGGATGAAGCGGGTTTAAAACCTTTTGCTTATACGAAAGCAAAATCAGCAGCAGCGAGGTTTACACCCGAAGCGATTGAAAATCTTTCTCGAGAGTTGGTAACCCTATACCATCAATCCCGCATGGGCCAGGGAAGCCTGGAAGATTTGCTTGAGATATTTCTTCTAAAAAAGTAGTGCGCCCGGGAGGGCTCGAACCTCCGACCTCGTCCTTAAAAGGGACTCGCTCTACCGACTGAGCTACGGGCGCGAATGAGGAGCGACGCGAACGCTTGCGTTCATGTCGTCCGAGTGAGCGCCCGAAAGCTGTGCTTACGGGCGAACGTCCCCCCTAATAGGTTGGATTCACGGATTATGCGCTAAGAAGCGAACTTTTTCCAGTGTCTAATACGGCAAGTCAAAAGCAAACCCGCCGGCGCCGAGAATGAAAAGCGCTGCGCAAATGATTGCAAGAAGAAAATATGCGAGTCCCTGGAATGCGAATAGGTGCGGATGAGCTTTCGAGAAATACCACTGTTTAATAGCACCGAAGAATCCGATGATTGCAGCTATTTGCAGATAGAAACCGGTAACAAACGAAAGCCCCACAAGGAGGGTGAGCGCAATCAAGACCCACGTCATTTGCTTACCGACAGCCCCTACGATAGGGAATTTTGTTTTTGCAAACTCAACACGGTGTTTGTAGTAGGTTTGCGCCATTACGAAATACGCAACGGCAGCAGCTATGCGTAAAAGTACAGGGGCAAATATGGGGCCGAGGAACAATACTTGAGGGAAGACGCTTTCCATTGCTAGTAATATATCATGCGCAGTATGCAGGGAATTTCAGTGATTCTTCACGACATACGTTCGTCAGAAAACGTCGGTTCAATCTTCAGAACGTCGGATGCCGCGGGTGTTTCAAAAATATACTTAACGGGTTATACGCCCGCCCCGCTCGATAGGTTTAAAAGAGCGAATACGAAACTTTCAAAAGCTGCGCTTGGCGCAGAGGAATACGTTGCATGGGAAGCAGTTGCGAATATTCACGAACTTATTCCGCGCCTCAAAGCCGAAGGAGTAAAAGTTATTGCGGTTGAGCAAGACGCACATTCCATACCGTACACAAAGTGGAAGCCGGAAGGGGGAACTGCTCTTATTTTCGGGAACGAAGTAGAAGGTATACCCAAAGACGTGCTTCAGTCGTGCGATGCGGTTCTTGAAATCCCGATGCACGGCAAAAAAGAGTCGCTGAACGTTTCCGTCTCCGCGGGCATCATACTTTTCAGGGCATCAGAATTTTGACAGCTGTTGCTGGAGCGTTTATCTTTTGAAACATGACAGAACGAAGAGGCAAGTTGAGCCAAGCGGACAAACTCACTTCGAAAACGACCGCGGCTCGCCTTGAGCGTATCAACAAGCTGGGCCTAAAAGTTTTCAGAGAAGAGAACGTTATCGTATACATGCCGCCGAGCAGAGTCCCCTACAAGGTTGTAGAGCTTACAGGGCCGGATAAACAATGGGTGCGCATACGTCCCGAGAAAGATGCCGACGGGCACCAGAGCGAAGTTGACCCGCGCTTCCTTTCTCTCGATAAGCCCCCAAAGTTAACAAATCGCACGCGCGGCCGTCACGGTTAGTACGCGTACGAAGCGATTAAGTTTCCGTTCTCGTCCAAGAGTCTGATTTGGTCGTGGGTGTTCTGCCACAATTCCTGCTGACGGTTTAGATAAACGCGCCATTCGTTTTTGAAAAAATCCGGGTCGTTCCGGTGGAGCGCAACGCATCCGTTATATGTTAAATCGTTTTGAATAAAATCCTGGCACGATGAGCCGACGTTCGACGGAATTTCGCCCGTGTATATTTCGCATGAGCGCAATCCGTTCACGAAATCTAAACAGTCGTCGTTGCCTGAAGTTTTCTGCGGGTTCTTAAGCGCCTCGTCGTACGGATTGGGACAGTCATTCCGAAGGTTCGGCGTAAAATTCTGAAATTGTTCAAAATAGCCGGCACAGCTGTTCACTCGGAAACTTCCCCCGTTTGGCGAACGCCCGGTCACTATGTACACGGTTGTGTCCGGTCCCAGGGTGATGGGATAGTTGTTATTCACCTGTCCGGAAATAGGAATTTGCGCAGCCGAGCCGATGGGAGCTTTTATTGACTTCAACTTACTTTCCAAACTCCAGCCGGTAATTGTAATCGGTTTTGCCAAATCGCTTGAGGTCGTAATCTGAACGTATTCGGTATCAGGATTGTCGGACTCAGCTTCGCCCGCAGAAAGCGAAATATCGTTTGCGTAAGGCGACGTTGCCTGGCTTCCTGCGCTTCCGCCGTTTTGATAGTTAAAGAAGGAATCCAGAAGCGAGGGGCTGTTGCGGTTTGAAGAATTGGTATTCGAACTTGTGTCTACAAGAGGGGAGCCTGCGCTTGTATCTGCCTCTATTGAGCCCCCTGTGGTTATAGTATTTCCGGTTATACCAGGCACACTCGGTCCCTTCAGAAAGGGGCTTGAGTGCGAAATGGTGCGCGATGGTCCGCCCGTACCGACCCATAGTGCGCCCAAGGCTACGAGAAAAATAATGAAGAAGAGAAAGGTGCCAAGAGCGCTGACTCCCCGAGGCGTTTTCATATTGTGTATACAGTATACGATACGCCGTTTCTGATTTGCTTTTACTTTTTCCCGAGAAGTTTTTGTAACTCCTCCCGCACGATGCGCGCGTCGCTCCACGGCGTTTTTTTGCCGTCAGCTTCCATAATGTACGGGTCAGTCCCTTTTCCTGAAATCAATACCGCGTCGCCTGCGCGCGCGAGTTTCAATGCTTCGTGTATCGCTTCGCGCCGGTCCATAATAATTTTAGGAGCGCGCTTCATCCCGACCGCCATTTCATCGACGATTTTTTTCGGGTCTTCGTCATATGGGTCTTCGTTCGTGAGAATCACTTCCGCGCACGCTTCATCCGCAATCGCGCCCATCTCGGGGCGTTTCCACGTATCGCGCCCGCCCCCCGTATTGCCCAACACGCAGATTTTTCTTTTTTCCGGGAATGCGGAATACAACGCCCGCAAAGAATCCGGCGTGTGCGCATAATCAACAACCGCGGCAAATGTCTGGCCTTCCTCAATGCGTTCAACGCGCCCGAGAATCGGTTTCATGTGCGCCAAAGATTTTCCGATTTCTAATGGAGAAATTCCGAGTTCGAATCCGAGCGTTGCCGCGGCAAGCGCATTCAAAATTGAAAACTCGCCCGGAAACGGAATTTCAAATGTTGTTCCTTTGAATGTCATTGAGGCGGTTCCTGAAAGTGTTTTGTACGGTTGGGCGTTCGCGAGCCTGAAGGGAAGAGTGCGTTCAACGGGGAAAGAAAGAAATCTTTTACCCACTTCATCATCCGCGTTTGCAACAACGATGCGGGGGCGTTTTGAGGAATGAACCAGCTTCATGCCGATATTCACTTTCGCCTGTTTGTAGTTTTCGTATGAGCCGTGCGATTCAATGTGTTCCGGTGCGATGTTGGTGAACACGATTGCGTTTAAGGGGACGCCGGCATGGCGGAACTGCCGCGCGCCTTCTGAGGTGAGCTCAATCACGGCGTGCGTGCAATCTTTTTTCAATCCTTCCGCAAGCACTTTCTGCAGATGCCCGCGTCCCGGCATCGTCATCTTGTAGAGATTCGGCTCCGATTCTTTCCCGACCTTGAAGCGGATTGTTGAAGCAAGAACCGTGCGGTATCCCGCGCCTTCAAGAACCGCATTTATCATTTCCGCGGTTGATGATTTTCCTTTGGTTCCGGTGACGCCGATTACAAAAAGGTTTTTTCCGGGCAGGCCGTACCAAAGTGCGGCTCCCCACGCAAAAATAAAATGGTACACGGTCTGTAAAATCGTGAAGACGGGCGCGGGGAGGATGCGGGCAAGAAGACGCTTCAGCATACTTACTTCGCGTGAGAGGCGATACGAATCGCTTCGCGTATGCGCGCCTCAGTCTCGACGACGTCTTTTGAAATCATCCGCACCGCATCGCGCGCTTCGCGCGATGAGTATCCAAGTCCTATGAGCACATCAACAACCTCAATGTCTTCACCGCTTGCGCGGTCGCCGGTTTCAATTGCCCCTACTTTATCTTTGAGCTCGAGAACTATTTTTTCCGCGGTCTTTTTTCCCACCCCGAACGCGCTTGAAAGCGCGCCGGGGTTGTTGCCGGCGATCGAGCGTTCCAGTGTTTTCGTATCGACCGCGTTCATGATTGAAAGCGCGGATTTGGGGCCGATGCCTGAAACCGTGAGCAAGAGTTCAAACCACGCCAAGTCTTCTTTCGTCTCAAACCCGTACAAATCCTGGGAATTTTCGCGAACGGCAAGATGCGTCCATAAAAAAATGCTCTCGCCCTCTTTGATTTTTGCAAGAATCGATACCGGAACCGAAGCCCGGTAGCCGACGCCGTTTACCTCCACCACGATTGAATCGCGCACCAAGCCCCGCACAATGCCGTTCACTGAGCCAATCATGAAATTAGTTTAGCATCCTTGCATTTGGGGGTTTTTCAGAGTACATTCTAGCTTTATGGCAATTACAAAAGGAGCGAAAAAAGCGCATCGCGCATCCATGCGGAAACGCGTGTTCAATGTCAGGAGAAAGCGCGTGCTCGCCGAATCGGTAAAGAGTGCGAAAGGTACGATGGGCAAGAGCAAAGCTGAACAGATGGAAAGTCTGAAAGCGGCGTACCAAGCAATCGACAAAGCATTGAAGCGCGGAGTTATTAAGAAAAACACCGCGGCACGAAAGAAATCCCGTCTTTCGGCAATGCTTAAAAAATCTTCAAAAAAATAATATGAGCGAAGTAGGTGTCCCCCCACGAGAGCACCGTCTTGCCCCAGGGCAACCGGTACCATCTAAAGAGGCTTGGCTTATCGCACGAGCCCGTATGCAATCCGGTAAAGTAAGAGAAGTAGGGAACAGTAGCGACGCAAAGCGCGCAAACCGAACAAAAAAGTAATCAAAAACCCGGCGAGAGCCGGGTTTTTCTCTATCAAAATTCGTGGTACATTCGTCAAACGCTCATGGTGAGCCGTTTGCTCCCGTCGTTCAATGGATAGGACACATCCTTGCGGAGGATGCGATGTGGGTTCGATTCCTGCCGGGAGCACAAGATTAAAAAACAGCACCTACGTGCTGTTTTTTATAAACCGATTCGTTTTGCAAACCCTTCCACAAACTGGTCGAGCTTGTCTTCCTCGTCGATGTTGTTGTTTTTGAGTTCGGTCCGGATGGTGCGGTAGTCAACGTGCTCGAGCGGAGCCTTGATAACCCCAGTCAGAGTCTGGGTTTCGAGTGTCAGATGCCGTGGCTCCTCTTCTGAAATTGCAAACCGGGATATTTTTTCGTATGGAATTAAATCTTTCCCCACCATAAATCCGCTTTCGGTGAGGGTGTAAGTATTACGCGTCGGGCGTGCGGAACCCACAAGCATCAAGGTGAACCCGCCGATAACGGCAATAACGCTGAACAGATAGTCCTGCAACAGGAGCGACGCAACAGCAATGCCGACCGCGATTATTCCCACAGACCAATACCACTGCCGTTCTTTCGGTTTGTGCTCAAACTCATGCGCCTGCCAGCGGACAATCACATGTTCCATGCCTTTCAGTATACCGTGCGGGGTATTAGAATACAGAGAATATGCAGTACTCGGATCCCGCGACGGAAGCGCTGAATGAAAAACTAAACAACCCCGAAGTTCTTGCTGAATATAAAAAAACGCACGACGGATATCGGGTGCACTGGCTCCCCGGTTTTCTTGGGAACGTACTCGTCGGGGCGGGGAATTTGGTATACGGGGGAAAGCCATCGTATTTAAAATTCCGAGCCGTCGAGGTGATTGCGCGCGTGCCGTATCACTCGTGGGAATCCGCTGCGTTTACGTTCCTCACGCTCTTTTATATGAACGAGGCGAAAGCTATGAAGCTTTCAAAAGTTGCATGGCTTGCCAGAATGGCAAGCGACAACGAAACAATGCACGTTGTGGTCATTTCGGCATTGGCAAAAGAAGAGCAGAAACTGAACGGGTTCGTCCACACGTTTATTCCTATGGTTTTCGCTTTCTTTTATTTCTGGGCCTCGTATTGGCTGTACATTCTTAATCCGAAGTATTCATTTGAACTGAACTACTTGTTTGAACAGCATGCGTTTGACCAGTATTCGGAATTTCTTGAAAAAAACGAAGAAGCGCTTAAGGCAAAAAAAATGGAGAGTGCGTATTTGATTTGGTACGGAAGGCCGGCAAAAAACCAGTATGATTTTTTCCGCTCGGTTCGGAACGACGAATTGATTCACCGCAATCGTTCGATAGATGAAATTGAGAAAAGAGCCTAATTAAGCCTTTTTAAAATATTCGCGGACGTGCGCAACATCCTCCGCGATTGCGCGTTCCAGCGACGCGTCATCGGTGAACGCTTCGCTTTCTCTGATTTTTTCAAAAAGCTCGATTGAAATTTCTTTTCCGTATAAATTTTTTGAAAAATCCAACAAATGCGCTTCCAAAATATTTCTTTTCGCATCCGCAAACACCGCAGCACTGTACTCATTTGTGCCCGCGCTCACTTTTCCGACGTAAACACCCGCAACAGATTCATCTGAAAGGGGAATGTTTACCGTAGGGTAGCCGAGTGCTGAAGCGCGTCTCGAGCCGGGGAGCACAATTCCCGTGAATTTTTTTTTCATCACAATATTTCGACCGCGCGTTTTATCGCGATAAATCCGTACCCCCAGAGCAAGGGAAGCCATAAGGGCATAATCCCGAACAGGCTGTTTCGCACGAACGTTTCAACGCCGGTGGAAACGAAAAGCGCCTCTGATATCGTCAGTGCCGCCAGTCCGAAAAAAAATACCGTAAAATCCTTTTTTTCACGCTTCACCCACAGCGATAAAAGAATAACCAATACATACAGTCCCGACAGGATGTAGTCGTTTCGAATGAATGGAATGAGTCCCACCATGAACAGCACCGGGAGGGCATTCAAAAAGATGTTCCGGATTTTCTCCTTCATGTCTGAAGTATACCCAAAGACGGACCGCTTGGGTCACCTATTATTTTATTCCAGTTACCATTTTTTCGTACAACGAATCGTGCAAATCGCAGCCCTCAGCAAATCGAGTTGCATATTCGGACTTCAAGACAAGAGTTTTTATTTCCTCTGCCAATCTGTCGTGTTCCACCTCCTCAATCATGTGGAGCTCAGCAAATCTTTTCTTGGCAATCATTCTTGAAGCAACTAAAGCCTTAACCGCTTCAAGAGATCCAGCCTCAACGCTATAAACGAAACCAAGTAACTTGAACGGGTCTTCTTCTTTTAGAATTGTCTGGTATGCCTTAAAAAATGGAGCCGATTTCATATCTATGTTTTTTACATTCGGATGTTCTTCCATATAAATCCCCGCATGGTCTTCTCCAAGATCCCCCTCGGCTACGAGATGCGTCAGTCGTGTCCGTACCTCGGTAAGCATTGCGGCTGTTTCATAATTGCCTGCTTGGGTCTGGTTGAGCCTTTCTTCGTCGATTTTATAAATACATTTTGCAAGTACGACAGGAATCATCACCGGGATAGGCCAAAAACCCTCCCCGGATTCATTTCGCAAATCCGGGCGTTTTTCTGCGAGACCCCTTATTATGTCGGCCCTAAATCGGATAGCATTTTCGCGCTCTCTCATACAGCGAAAGGTATATTGTAAATAAATAATTGTCATATTTGGAATACAAAAGCTCTCTAATCTTGATTAAAACCCTTATTTGTGGTACATTTTCGATGTAAGAAAATTTTTACAGAATGGCTACTTTGCAAGACAACTTAATGAAAATCGGCCTTTCCGAGAGGGAAGCTGTAGTGTATGTGGCCAGTTTGGAGCTCGGGCCCACGGGCATATTGGAAATATCCCGAAAAACCGGCATCAACCGACCGATGGTATATCAAACAGTTGAGGCCTTAAAGCAGCGGGGGTTGATTGAAGTCCAGTTGTTGGGTTTGAAACAAAAGTTCGTAGCAGCCAATCCGGACCAATTTGAATCTATTATCCGCGACCGAAAGAAAGTGTTTGACGATACCCTACCCGAACTTCTCGCTCTTTACAATCTTAAAGGTTCAAAAAGCCAGATTAAATATTATGAAGGACTCGAGGGTATTAAAACGGTTTATGACGATACATTGCGGGAATTGCGCACCGGGGACCCGTACTACATAATCGCCCGTCAAGAAAACTGGGAGAAACTCGAGTTTGCATGGCTTGAAAAATTTATCGAACGGAGGGCACGGAAACAACTGGATACGCGCATTATTTTTGAGGAATCAGAACGAGGGAAGTTAAATAAAAAAATGGAGCAAGCATGGAATCAGAAGGTTCGTCTGACCGCGCACCCTTTAGACGCTAAGATAATCGTTACGCCTCAACGATATGTTGTTCATGATTTTTCTCCACCCCTCGTTACTATTGTGATTGAAAACAAGAACATTATTCAAACCCAACTTGAGCTCTTTCGTTACATTTGGGATACCTTGCCTGAGTAGACATCAAGCGCAACTCGATGGAAATATCCGATGCGGAGGAGGAGAGATTCGAACTCTCGGTGGGTTGCCCCACGCCTGTTTTCAAGACAGGTGCACTAGACCGCTATGCGACTCCTCCTTATTTAGTTTGCCGGCGGAGGTGAAAATGATGCGTTTGCGCGTTTTTTCATCTCAGGACGGCCAATTGCGAAGATATAGATTATTTCAAGAATTGCAAGCGTGTTGATGAGAAGGAGCGCTATGAACCACCACTTGTGGCCGTTCTTTGCTGCAATCCATAATGCGTACCCTTTCCAGGCGATGCTCCATATAACCGCAACAGTAACGGCGCCTAAAAACGGCAACAGAACACTTGCTGAAAACGGATAATGAGCTAAAGAGTCGTACATGAGCCGCATTATAACTCTTTTTACAATGGTACAATGTGAAAAAGTGCCTAAATTACTCGGAATCGACTACGGTGAAAAACGCGTAGGAATCGCCATGTCGGACGATTCCGGCTCGGTGGCGTTCCCGAAAATGACCCTCTCAAACAACAAGTCGCTCCTGCAAACGCTCTCGACTTTAATTCGGAACGAAAATGTAGGCGCAATCGTCTTTGGCGAATCAAAAAATTCCTCGGGCGCGGACAATATAATTATGAAAGATGCGCGCCGTTTTGCGGAAGAATTAAAACGAAGCACTGGACTCAAGGTAGATTTTGAATCCGAATTTTATACGTCAGTCGAAGCCCGGCGCGATATCCCCGAAGGGAAGGTCGACGCACAAGCGGCAGCGATTATTTTGAACAGCTACATTAACAGAACAAAACAACATGGCCTACACGCTCGATGAATTTAAAAATGCCGTGATACAAATCGGCACGGTCCGCTCCGCGGAAAGCGTGCCGGCAACAGATAAGCTTCTGCGCTTGGAAGTCGATTTCGGCGAGGGGACTCCGCGTCAGATTCTTTCCGGCATTGCGGAGCATGTGAAGCCCGAAGATTTGGTTGGCAGACAGTTCCCGTTTCTTACGAATTTGGAACCGCGCGTGATTCGGGGCTTGGTAAGTAACGGGATGCTCATGGCAGTGGGCGAAGGCGAAGCGTTCGCCAACCGGGCGGGCCCAGGCCGGTCGGGTGGTCT
>CAZPUX010000011.1:0-9491 GCA_964589865.1 uncultured Candidatus Saccharibacteria bacterium
GCCGAGTGGTCTTGCGACGCGTGCGTTCGACGTCGCGCTCATCCTGCATGCCGACTTTGAGCACCGGGCCGGACCCGATACGCGCCGGTCCGCTGTCGCCGGTGCGCCCGCGCGCCTCGGCGAGCTTCTCGCGCAGCAGCCGATAACCTTCGTGCGGCGGGTTGTAGGAGCCGAGCGTTTCGCCGGCGTCCTTCGCCTCGGCCATCTTGCCGAGCACGTCCGCCGGTTCCGGCGTATTCGGTTTTTGGCGGAGGGACTCGTTCAACAATCGCCTTCAAAAGTTCAGGCACTCCCTCGCCTGTTTTACCCGACACCATTAAAACCGTATCTTCGGAAACACCCAATGCCTTGGCAAGCTCCGTCCGCACTTCGGGAACGCGCGCCGCAGGCATGTCGATTTTAGAAATAACCGGAATAATGACGCACCCGGCGTCCTTCGCCATACCAAGCGTGGCAAGCGTCTGCGCTTGTATGCCCTGCGCAGCATCAACCAACAGCAAGACGCCTTCAACGGCAGTCAGCGCGCGCGATACTTCGTATCCGAAATCGATGTGGCCTGGGGTGTCGATAAGGTTTAACGTAAACGCGGTTCCGTTTTGCGAATACGACATGCGGACCGGCTGCATTTTTATCGTAATCCCCCGCTCGCGCTCCAAATCCATGGCATCGAGTACCTGCTCGCGCATTTTCCTGGTCTCGATTGTTTTCGTAACCTCAAGCATGCGGTCAGCCAACGTCGACTTGCCGTGGTCGATATGGGCGATTATTGAAAAATTTCGTATGTCTTTGAGCATTTAGACGCCGGGGGCTTTGCCGAATTTTCTTCCGAGTATGAGAAGAACCTCTGTAAACTCCCTGCTCTTCAGAAGATACAGAGTGACGCCCCATGTAGCAAGCCCTATGACAAACGCGGCGACTGCCTGCTCAAGGACTCCCATGAAAGTAGTCAAGGGAATTATGGGACCCAAAAACGCCAACACCCAGTAGGCAGATGCTCCGCCGATAACGGATGAGGAAAAAGATGCAACGAGTGTTTCCCCGACGCGGTCATCCTTGCCGAAATCGCGAGTGAATAAATATCCGAATATGCATGCCGCCCCAATAATCACCAAGGAATACGCGAGCGGAATCATGAGTACCGATGTGCCGGCAACATCGTCGACGCGGAACAGGGATTCAATAAATAAGCGCATGAACTGGGCATGCCCTATCCACCACACGCCCGCATATGCGGCGCCTGCGGCAAGCAACGTTCCTCCGACGTTTACCAAAATAGGGATGAGCGTTTTATGCGCAGCGTAATACGCGCGCGAAAAAATCAAAAGCGAGGATTGCGCTATGAGCGAAATGCAAAAGAGCGCAAGAATTGCAGCAGTAAGGCGCGTATCTTCCCACGAAAATTGGCCCGAGCCTAAGATTATGCGCACAATATGCGCACGAAGCACAATCATGAGAACAATCGCCGGCATCGTCCAAAAAACAATGTGCCGAATCGTCGCCCACACTTCCTTCACAAATCCGTCGGCATTTTTCTCGGAAACCATTTTTGAAAGCGCAGGAAACAGCGCAGCGGCATATGAGATTCCGATAACCGTGAGCGGTACTGATTGAAGGTTCGTCGCAAAAGAAAGCGCGGCGACCGTACCGACTGCCGTTAGCGATGCAATACCCGCAAACACGAGCTGCAAGACCTGCTGGGACGAAAGCGCGAGTGCCCGCGGCATTGACGGCAATGCCACCTCTATAACGGACGCGCGGAGAGACGCCAAACTCGGCATTTTCATATGCTTCGCGTGTCCGATAATCGGAATCGCTTGCGCAAGAAGATGGAATACCGCACCGAGAACTACTCCCCACGCTAAACCCGTAACGCCCATGAGCGGATAGAAAAATACCGCGCCGAAAATAATTCCCAAGTTATAGAGTATCGGTGCCAAGGCGTAGATAACAAATCGGCGAAGCACCTGGATAAGACTCGTAGCAATTGATGAAAACCCCAGAAGAACCGGCTGAATCAGCATGATGCGCGAGAGTAACACAACATTTGCCGTCACATCCGGCGCAAAACCGGGGAAAAGAATCGGCGCAAGGCTCGGTATCAAAAACCACAAAACAACCGATGCGAATATCGCGGCAAACCCGAACGCCAAAAGCACATTGCCGATAAGAACGCCTTGCTCTTTCTCTTCCCTGCCTGATAAGAGCGGCACGAGTGCAAACGAAGATACAAAAAGCGTGAGGAACGCAAACACCAAATCCGGTATGCGGAATGCGGCAAAATACGAGTCTAAAACCGCTCCTGCACCGAACACGTGCGCAAAAGTTCGGTCGCGGACCAGCGCCAGCAGTTGGGAAAGGACTGAAAAACCTGCCAAAACGTATGCAGCTTCATGCAGTCCCTTTATAGGGCGGGTCATCGCCTCGAGTACCCTCCCTACCATGTTCTATTTCGTCGGCGTCTTAACCTGCGACGGCGAAGCGGGAGCCGGCGCAAACGGGTCCTTACCTGCTTCAATCGCGGAAATCACGCTCTTTAATGTATCGTTATCGGCATTCTTATCAAGAAGCCCTTTGAACTGCTTCAACGCGTCGTCTTTTTGCCCCAAGAGGAAATACGACTGACCGAGGAAGAAGGAGGCATTTGCGTAATCCGGCGTAATCGAAAGCGCCTGAAGAAACGCGTCGCGTGCGGCTTCGTATTTCTTATTCTGCAAATTCAGAAGTCCGAGCTGATATGCCAATTGCGCATTTTGCGGTTCCAAAAATACCGCAGATTCAACGGATTTAATTGCTTCGCTTAATTTCCCTTCAGACAAAGACACCTGCGCCAAAAGAAGTATCGCTGATGTGTAATCGGCTTTTTTCGCCAAAGACGCTTCTGCCGAGGCGCGCGCGCCGACCGCATCATTCTGCGCTGCTTTCATCTGTGCAATGCGGAAATCAATTTCGGGCGTTTGCGGATTGTATTTACGCGCCTCGGAGAGCGCCGCAACAGCGGTTTCGTACGAGCCTGAAATTTTCAGAGGAACGACGGATGCGTAGACTGACGCGCGCGAAAGCCAGTTGTCGTAGCTTGCGGAATTCAACACAGTCGTCTGCGCAGCGGCTTGTATCGCTGAAGTGAGCGTGTCGCGGAATTTTCCCTGTGCAGCGGCATCGGTCGATCCGCTTGAAACGATTCCGTTCAAACGCCCAAGCTCAATTGCGGCCAGCGAGCGGTAGTAGCGGTCCTGCGGAGAAAGCGCGATAGCGGAAAGAATGCTCGCGCGCGCTTTTTCCAAATCGCCTGCGCTTGAATAATTGTTCGCGAGCTGGTTCTTGTATGCGCTCGCATACACAGTTCCCGCGCCGTACAAGGATGCCAAAGTAACGACGCCGAAAATAAGCACGATGAGAATCGATACGAATCCGAGACGCGGACTCTCCTTGAATGAAATGTGCATTTCTTTCGAGAATCTGCTCCCGCGCAAGGACGCCAAGAAAAGACCGAAGAAAAGAAACATCAGAAGCGTTATGACGGGCTCAGGAACGTATATCGCGTGCATCACGAGAAGGTACAAAGAACCCACGGCGGTAGCAACGACAAGGAAATACGAACGGTCGCCCGATTCAGGTACGGCAATAAGCGCGCGAAACGCCGTAAAGCAGAGTGAAAGAATCAACAGCAGCCATGCCAAACCTACAACCAATCCGCCGGTAACCGCGGATGTGGGAATTGCCGCAAATCCCGAATTGAAGCCGACGTCCCAAAACGGAGTCGAGATAATGCCGTTCGGACGGTATAACAGCCAGTCAGCCGAAAAAGTATTGGGGCCGGAACCGAAAATCGGGCTTTTTGCGTAGACAGACTCGAGAACCGAAAGCGTTCCCTGCGCTGAAGGGCGAACTTCAAGCGTTTGGATTTTGAAATAATTCTGCAGCGAAGTTGCAATACCGTTTCCGGCAAACAAGAAAAAGAGCGCAATGACCAGTACGACGCCTGCGTGGACCCCCCGTGCGCCGGGCTGTCCGCCCTTCCCTCCGGCAAAACCGCGCGTCAGAGAAAATACAAACATCGCGAACGCGACGATTGCAACAAGAACCCAGGCGATTGAAAAATTAATGACCGCAAGAACCGCGAGCGAGAGAACCAAAACCGCCTGGACCACAAGTGAGCTCATTTTCGAAAGCTGCAGGGAACCTAAGGCAACCAAAACGAGCGATGCAATCAGGCCCAAGAACACGCCTAAATCGTTCCAGGTACCTACCAAGTTAATGTAGGGCGCGTCGAGTGCCGGAATCGGCAACGGTGCGTTGCCGAAAAACTGTATCAACTGAAATACGACTGTTGCAACACCCGCCCAAAAAAGCCCCAACAAGACCGAGAATATTTGGCGCGGATTTTTTATCGCTAAGAGAATCACCAGCGTCAGTACGGCGCCGAGTGCGGTAAATACAAACGTGTCCGAATCAAGCTGATACCCGAAAAGCGACAGCGCGGGATTCGGGGAAAAAATCGCCGATGCTAAATATGCAAGCGGGAGAATGAGTATGGCGCCGAGCGGGAGCGAGAAAGAAAGAGAAAAGCCGGCATTTTTGAATACTGAGAGAGAAAATATAAAGTAGAAAATCGCAACGAATACCAACGCGAGAATGGTCTTCGAAAATTGAAACGGAAAATCAACAGAAGGAATCAGGAAAATAGGGAGGAGAAATCCGAGTCCGATGAGAAGAAAAGAGACAAGCGAGGAATCGGATTCGCGGTGCGCGCTCGGCGGAAGAGATTCGGATGAGTTTTCCATTGTTGGTGATTAACGTAGTATGAAAAAAGTATATCACGCACGAATCTGCATACCCGCCTTTGTAGACAAAAGAAATACCCCCGATTTCTCGGGGGCATTCCATTCTTTGCGCGTTGCACCGGTAAGCCGAATTCTGTCTTCATCTTTGCTTTCGCTCAGACGGAGGCAGTTATTTATCTGGGACTGCCGTCACCGGCAGCCTCGAGCGGCACTCCCTATTCCTAGGGCACGGCCTTGCACTCACGTATGTATTTAGCCGTTTCATTTCCGCCTTTCAGCGAAACTCATCCCCATAAAAAATATGAGGATGCCTTTGGATTTCTCCTCCGGCGTTTCTGCTCGCAACACGCGCTCTGGCGCAACAGAGCGGACGGGCGTTACCCGCTACGCATCGCCTACTTTCGCAAGCGTAAGTGTTCGGACTTTCCTCTCCTTTTAAAGAGCAACTGCCTGGTGCTTTTCCTATTGTACCACAATTCTTTAATCAAAACCACCGGCACATTTTAGTAGTAACTGCCGTAGAAATCATTCAGCCACGAACGTTCACGTGACTGCGGATATTTGTAATTTGCAAAGTCCGCAAGTTTTTTGCCACGCGACGGATGTTTTAATCTGCGAAGTGCTTTATTTATAATCTGCCCAACGCGACCGTGGGTTATACCCCACGACTCCCCTATATCTTCCAAACTTGTATCGCCGTGTGATTCTTTCAAAATTTTTACATACGCACTCGCGATGTGATAATCATCGGAAGAAAATTGCGCGAGAACGTTTGTATCTGTGAGACTGCCCGCGGCGGTAAGGGCGCGTATTTTTCCTGCAAGCTCCTCCTCGGTTATCTGTATCCCACCTTCGGCAAGAATCCGAGAAAGTCTGCCGTACACATCCTGAGCAACCGAGCCCGGTTCAGTATGCAGTTCAAAATACATTGAAATAATACGTTCTTCTCGAGGTGTAAGCGTTCCGAGCGCTTTCCGCACGGCATCCCGGAGACCCTGCTGCAGCGCGGTTGATTGCTGACCGGTCGATACAACAAGCGGTTCCCCGCTCATGCTGACCGTGTGCTCCCCTACCTCTTCTCCGTCCAACATCATTTCACTTATCTGTTGGAAGCTGAGCACCGCACGCCGTCTGGCTATGTCGTACGCGGCAATTGTTGCTTCCGGAATCACGCCACGTTCAAAGAGAAGTTGGGCGATTTCCCGGTCGGTTATTTTTCGCTCCGGGTACATCTTCTGCAATTCATCTTCTACACTTAAAAGCTGCTTTCTCATACCGCCTAAATGCACAGGTGCATGCATAGAACGAAGCTTTGCAAGGTCGGCGGACCTGCGCATCCTGCTTTCTACCCAATACATCGCGTATCCCTTGAACGGCACTCCGCTCTCGTGGTCTATTTCATATTTGTCTATACAGCGCGAAATCGCCATTACACCTTCTTGGAACAGTTCGTCCGGGTCGGCATGCGGACTTCGTTTCATAACCTTCCGCATCATCCATAAGATGAGTGCGCGGTGCATAGAAACCAGTTCACGAAGCGCCGCTTCTTTTGCGCGCGCATTTTCCTTTCCTTTGAGTGCAACTGAAGTTTGTTCGTCATCGCTTATCATTCGGCCACTTTCGCGCTCAACAAGATATCCCTTTTCACCATTGCCTCTGCGTTTAGGAAATACCCAGCGATATTGTGTCGGAAATAATTTCAACGTGGGCATCTCATTTCCTTTGCCGAGAATTGCGAGTTCTGCAATCAGTGAGTCTTCGTTCAGCCGGCCTTCTGTAAATGCTTGCTCAATCTCGCCCCACTCAGTGTCTATTTCCATAACTTCTGCAGCGGGCGACCACGGCTCAGCATCCGCTTCGCCGCGTTTGCGTTTTGTCGCCTTTCCGTACGGAACATTCGGGTACGGAAAACTGTAAAACTGATCAAGCGCCCTTTTAGTCGGTCGGCGCAATTCTTCCTCGGGTATTCTGGGAAGAGCAAGGAAAAATGCCGCAACAAGGGCTTCTTTTTCCGCCTTCTGTTTGTCATGGAATTGCTTGCCTTCAAGTTTCATCCGCTCAAGCCGCTGTTGCTCGCGCGCCAACTCCGCCCTTTTCCTTTCCGGGGCGGCAGCGGATTCAATTTGCCAGCGCCGAAATGCTTCCAGTTTCTCGCGTGCAACGCGCTGTGCTTCCTGCCGCTCCTCTTCAAGGGCTTGCAGACGCTGTTCGCGTTCATGCCGCTCGGGCGCGCTCGCTAGGTAATCAAAAATAAGCGCGGCGCGCAAAAGCGCAATATCGCGGCGGTTCTCTACGATAAGAACCGGATAATTGTGCGCCGTTTCTTCCCATGCATAAATACCAAGCCCCTCAAGAATTTCCTGGAGTTGATTCTGATGTTCCTTATCGCGCGGAGCAAGCGTGAGGACATTCCACTGTTTATCTTGTGTTTCTGCCGATACGGAATCCGGACCCGACGAGAACCACTGCATCCGGTCTATTTCCCGACGCAAGTTGGCAAACGAACGTTGCGCACGCGCCCATTGCTCAGGAGATAAATCCCCCATCATGTCGCGAATTTCTTCGCGATTTTCAGCAAACAAAGAAGGGCGATTTCCTCGCCGCTCAGGACCTGCCATATGATTTTTATTGTGCTATAAAAACCACAAAAAGTCAATTTGACGACTGGCGGAGGGTGAGGGATTCGAACCCTCGGTAGGTTTCCCTACACACGCTTTCCAAGCGTGCGCACTAGACCGCTATGCGAACCCTCCTTAGTTCCTTTGTATACCACATTTGAAAATCTAATTCTTTCACCAACTGCCGCTTGCGCCGCCTCCGCCGGAGGAGCCGCCACCGAAACCGCCGAATCCTCCTCCGCGCCCGCCGCCGAAACCGCCGCCGCCAATCCACCATGGCGGAATGCGGCCGCTTCCTTTTGCGCTGGCATACGCCTTTGAAACGATGTAATCAAACAAGAGTCCGAAACCTATCAAAGGAAGCGCACTAATGAGAGCAACGGTGAGTCCGAAAATAAAGAAAAGAACGACCGCAACTCCCCCGCCCACAATTCCCCCGCCCCACCAGGATTTACTTCTGGCTAATATGCTTCCGAGAAAAACAATAAAAAATCCGAACAGCCCGAAGAAAAATTTAAAATCATTCACCGAAAAAGATGGTGCGGGTTCCGGGAGCTGCGCATTCGGGTCTTTGATGTACGCAATCAGAGCGGAAACGCCGTCTTTTATTCCCGTATCGTAATCGCCTTCCTTAAACCGCGGAGTAATCACTTCGTTAATAATCCGCGACGCATATGCGTCAGGCACAACTCCTTCATATCCGTACCCGACTTCGATGCGAACTTTTCTGTCATCGATAGCTACAACAATAAGTATCCCTGTATCGGAATCTTTTTTACCCACGCCCCACTCGCGAAACAGCGTGTTCGAATAGGATTCAATATCATCACCGCCGAGCGTTTGCACCGCTGCAACTGCAATATCCCCGCCCGTGTCGGTATGAAATTGGGCAAGCGTCGATTCAAGTTCCGTTTTCGTCTCAGGCGAAAGTACGCCCGCAAAATCGTTTACATACCCCGTTGGCGTTCCCGGACTCGTATACGCAAAAGCGGGCAACGCGAACGCTAGTGCGAATACTGCAAGAAATTTCAGACTAGAACTTAACATCAGGAGCCTTGTCTGCACCCTCCTGTGCCGTAAAGTAGCCCTTCTCGGAGAAGCCGAACATGCCTGCAATCAGCGAGCCTGGCAATTGCTTCACGCTCGTGTTGTACGCCTGTACCGCATCGTTGAAATCTTTTCTCGAAACGGTGATTCTGTTTTCCGTTCCTTCAAGCTGTGCCTGCAAGTCGCGGAAGTTTGCCGTTGCAGTTAATTGCGGATAATTTTCCATCACTACCAAGAGTTTCCCCAAGGATTGCGAGAGTCCGTCCTGCGCGCCCTGATATGCGGCAATTGATTCCGGGGTAAGTTTCGACGGGTCAACGTTTATGCTGGTCGCTTTTGCGCGAGCTTCAGTGACCGCGGTAAACGTATCTTTCTCGAAGTTGGCGGCGCCCTTTACAGTTTCAACCAAGTTCGGCACTAAGTCAGCTCTACGCTGATACTGGCTCTGTACATCGCCCCAGGATTTCTGAACTTTTTGGTCAAGCGTGACGAAGTTGTTATATGCTCCGCCTAAAACTACGGCGAGTACGACAACAATGCCGATAACCCACCAAAGAAGATTATTTTTCATTCCTCTATTATAACAAAAATCCCACAAAAGTGGGATTAGGTGGTCTGCGTTTCTCGGGAGGCGCGGAGTCTTTCGAGTCTGCGGTTCCCGAGAATTGCTCTTGCGGCGTCTCTCCTTCCTCGTACATATTCAGCTCCGCTTCTCCATGTGGCGTTCCGCGCATTATCGGCAATCTTATGCCACGTATCACGCGCAGTCGGGAGTCCGGTTATTTTTTCCGCCATTATAGTGCGGTTAATCCGCGTTAGCTGCCAACTCTGACGAACTATCGGCTCTGCGTCTGCCGGTTATCAAATCGAGATTTGCGTCACTAATCGCGTCTCGGAATGTGAAACTCGAATTTACTTCGAATGAGACTGAAGCGGCTACAATTCGAACCGCTCTTACTCGTTTTGATGCAGCACTTCGTTTACTGCGATCATGGAAATACCAATGCACCTCCGAAGGGTCTCTTTTCGCCGGCGCCTCTTGGGC
>CAZPUX010000012.1:0-9295 GCA_964589865.1 uncultured Candidatus Saccharibacteria bacterium
ACTGTTCAGACTCCGGAACTGCAGAGAGCTTTTCCCAATAGTAGTCGATTTCCTCTTGCGTATCGCACTTCACCACGAACGAGACGGCCTCGTTGAACTTGAAATACGGTCCGGCGCTTATTGCCTGAAACGGCTGACCCAACAATTCAAACGACACAATATCCACATCCCCTGAGGGAGTACCGTGTAATTGCTGCAAGCTGGTTATCTTGGCTTCTCCGTAGCTTGAAAACACTTCGACATAGTATTCCGCCGCCTCTTTTGCCTGCTTGTCGTACCACAAATGCGGAGTTATTTTTTGCATGCTACATCGGGCGCGCTGCCATCACTTCTATATACCCGCCCGGTATCCCGAAATGCGGGTGGTCTGCCAGGAGTTTTGCAACTTCTTCGCGCGACTCCCCTTGAAAAGTCATATAGAGCATCATGTCGTTTTTCTGTTCAACCGCGGAACCGGCGCTGACGCGCATATTGGTACCGAGCGCAGTACCGCTACCCGCAATGTTTGCGGCGTGCTTTTCCGTCCACGCCTTCCATTCGCTCATCATTTTTTGTTCCTGCCCTTTGCGTTCGGCTTCGGGAAGCTTCATCCATTCCTCCATTCCTTTAACCGGGGCGCAAAACATAACTGTAAATTTATTCATATTTTTTTATTAGGAAGTACAGGCTTATTATAATATAACCTCTTTCAAACGAGGAGCACCGTCCTCGCCTTTTTCGATTCCGCACATTTCCGCCACTTCATCGCGCCACTCGTGCCACACCCGCAGAGCTTCCCGCATAAAGGCAATAACTTCAGGGCGTTTTCTTTCATCAATTCCTAAAATCATGTTCCATGCGGCAAGCCTGTGCGCACCGCCCGCACTGTCAAAGACGTGGTGCACCGCGGGCAATAACAGATTTTCAACTGGTACTCCATACCCGGTATGTATTGGATGTTGGTCCATAGTTTCAGCCTGCGTGTGCGGGACTCTTTCGGGGAAATCATCCGCAAAAACTTCCCATTCATGCTGGTTCCCTTCGAGGAAAAGCGTGGAAACGGCGACGGCCACTTCCCATCCGTGATTATTGGTCGCATCAAACAAAAAATTTCTGTATGCCTCGGTCTTGGGACCGAGTTCGCGTTTTCCGTACTCAGCAGTGTCATGCCCCATCCCCTGCGGAATCAAGAGAAACAGCGCGAAATGCGAAGTGTCTTCCGGGACCGTATCCGTTAATTTTTGTTCAACAATTATTTTTCGCGCGCCGTCTCCCACCTCTTCTTCGAAAATATTTTCCGCGAGCGCCGCGCGAATCTCCGGAATCGGACACTGCGCCAAAGCGCCTCCGAGGTATCTAGTAAACGGGTCGACAAACGCGCGTGCCTCTGCCTCAAAATGGTATCCGGTGTTTTCTTTCGGAACGGCGCCTGCAAACATCGGTCCCGCATAATGGTTTTTACCGGCCATGATGCCGAGCAATTCGTTTCTGTATGCAATCTCCGGCGCAACCTCTCTCGACGCACTTTCCTGCACCGCAGGTACTGATGAATCAAAAGTGAACGGAAGATTCGGACCTAAACCGCGCACTCCCCACAAATCTAATCTTTCTGCCGCCATCTGAATTCAGAGTAGCATTTTTTGCTCATACGGAGCAGAACCGGCAAAAACACCCGGTCCTTTAAGTTTTTGAAACCCCCAAATGAGTGCGTTCGTATTCCCGCGCCGCTTCAACAAAAGAGCCGAACAAAGGCTCGAGGTCCCCGCACACGCCCTTGCTGCATTTTTGCGTTTCCGGATGGCTTTGCACGCCGAAGCAAAAAAAGCGCCGGTCAACATGTTCAACTGCTTCAACAATTCCTCCTTTTGTGCGGGCCGCTACTTTCAAAATTGGCGGAACCGTTTCAATTGCCTGATGATGCGCGCAGACGATGTGTATTTCCAAAAGATGGAGAAGCCCGGCGAGACGACTGTCGGGAACAACGCATGCCGTATTCTCCTCCTTGTCTACCAAATCCTGATACTGGTGTTCTGCAAACCCGTGCGTTTCGCCCGCAAGCCCTGCCGGTATGTCCTGTTCAAGCGTTCCCCCGGCGGCAATTGTAAGCATTTGGGAACCTCTGCAAATTCCAAAAAACGGTTTTTTATCAAGCAACGCCCGTTTAGTCAACAGAAGTTCGAGTGAATCCCGCGCAGGGTCCGGTTTTTGCGTCTTGGGGTCTCTTTCTTCCGCATACAGCGAAGGGTCGATATCGGGACCGCCCACGAGAAAGATACCTGAAGACTGTTCATACATCTCGTCGATAATGTGCCGGGGGAGAGACGGGGGAACGGGAAAAATTTCTGCGTTGTGTTGTGCAAGTTTTTCTACATACGTTCCCCTGAGAATGTAGGTTCGCATTCCCTTTTCGCATTCAGACGGAAGCGGGATAAGTATCTTTGGCGTTATTTCGTGCACCGAAAATCTATACCATTAGTTTTCCTATTTGTCTATTCGTTGAGAAACTCAAGCATAATCGGCAATTCTTTGAATCTCTCGCCGCCGGTGCCGATGCTGAAATGTTTGGCGCCGGGAATGACCGTCAGCTCCCCGCCCAACGCTTTCGAAAGATATTCTGCGCCTTCAAGGGGGCAGTGCGGGTCGTCGTCTGAATGAAGGAGGGTAAATTTTTTCGCTTTTGTTTTTATTTTCGCAAAGTTATACGGCGTTTCAAAAAGCCCGCCTAAATTCGGCCAACCTAAATCGTCTTTAAACGAACCGACTAGAATCGCGTGCTGAACGGTTACCTCTTCCGGCAGATTCTGAAGAATACCTAAAATTGCTACGGAGCCGGACGAATGCCCGATTAAAACCGACTCGCTATCGAATTTCCAATCCGAAGAAAAGATGAATTCGTTATAGCGTTTAGTATTCGGAAAGTCTGCGCCGGGCAACTGCGGAACCCATACCTTGTATCCGCGCTTTTCTAATTGCCCTTTGAGCCACGGAAACCAATTCTGTTCCGGGTTCCCTTTCGTGCCGTGGAGAATAAGGGCGTTTTTCACCCATTTAGTGTAACAAGCTAAATCGCATTGAGTGCTGCGCGCGTTTTAGGACCCACAACGCCGAGGGGCTCTATGCCTTTCGAACTTTGGAAATCCATCACTGCAGTGCGGGTAATGACGCCAAAATACCCTGAAATATCGGCATGGAAATACCCTTTTGCTTTTAGTGCGCCTTGAAGAGCCGTTACATCGGCTCCGCGCGACCCGATATCAAGATTTTTTGTGAATGTATACGATTCCGTCGTCGGTGTTTCGGCAGGACTTGCGGAGCCGGAACCCGGGACTGCAATTTGTAATGCTGCGCTCGTTTTTGGTCCCACTATCCCGATTGGTTCAATATTGTGTGCAGTTTGAAATGCTATAACTGCATCTTTTGTAAGCGGCCCGAAAAATCCCGTTGCGGTCGATTTTAAATATCCTAAATTTATTAATGTGAGTTGTAACTGACGGACCGCTTCGCCTTGCACGCCTTCCTCCAATCCGGATGAGGCGACAGTAACCGCTAGAGGAACAAGCAGAGCCGCTGCCGCCAAAGTTTTCCGTGTCAGCGGATCCGCAATACCGGTTGCGTCAAGCTTGTTGGCGCTTTGGAATTTTCGTATCGCTTCACGCGTTACCGCTGAGTACGTTTCCGAAATGGGACCACTATACAATCCCAGTGTTTTTAATTCTTGATGCAAGACGGTTACATCAGCATCTGTCATTCCCTCCTGAAGTGCACGTGACGCAACAAATTGCTCTTCGGCCGATATGCTTCCCTGGCTCCCGCTTTCAGAAACAGCAACAGTGCCGTTTGTAATCAACCCCGTATACGCCGCCTTCAAACTGTCGTAGGGGTCGATTGTGGTTCGTTCGGGCGTGCTGATTTCAAAATGCAAATGACTCACTGTATCTTCCGCGTCGCCCGAGTCGCCGACCCACCCCACCAATTGGCCTTTGGTCACATGCGCTCCCCGTGTAATGCCCGCTGCGTACGCATGTTCGGGTCCGCCGTTGCCGTCATCAGTTCCCGGCGTATCGTTATTCATATGAATGTAGCGATATGAATATCCTTCCGAATCGCGAATCGTTATTGAATATCCCCACGAGGCTTCGGGAATCGCAATAAAAGTAACGGTGCCGTCAACGGCTGCAAGTTCGGGTGTCATTTTGGGTGCAATAATATCAACGCCCATATGCGTCCGCGTACCTCCTCCGCGCGGTTCGCCGAAGTCATCGCGGAAAGTAACTGCGCCCGACACAGGAAACGTAATGGTACGCACCAGAGCATGCGCAACTGTGGCGCCGAAGAGAAATCCTATAATAAGAAAAACGGAAAAGAACCGGCAAGCGGAAACCTTCATATGTTCTACACTATAGACGTTTCGTACTCCCCGTTATTGCATAAGTCCCATAACAAAAACCTCCGCTCTTTTTAAGAGCGGAGGTTTAGTACGCCTTACGCAACGGGAGCGACTGGAGCGGCAGGCGTTTCCGGGGCCGCAGAGGCGACCGGTTCCGGTGCTGACTCAACCGGAGTCGTTGCAGGGGCGACCGCTGCAGCTCCCGGAGCTGTTGTTATTTCATCCATATGAATTTTGATTAGTGCGTAGTAAGGACGACCGTAGAACCACACTAGCACTGTTGCGGTAGGAGTCCTATTTCCCGATATTTTTTGACTGCCTATCGCCGCATTCGAACTTTTCTCACCACATGTACGGAATCAAGCGATACCGAACCTTTTCTATGTATGCCGCAATCCCTTTTCGAATAAGAGGATTCATGCCGTTACATAAAAATGATACCATTTCGCGATATGGCGAACGATGCGGTTGCTCCGGTCCCCAAACAAAGGAGGGGCGCGAAAAGAGTCATAAGAAGCTTTAAAGCGGCGATGGACGAAAAAAGGACGCCGATGGACAGGCTGGCGGATTTTCTTACTGAATCTTTCGGGACGGTTTTCTTTCTCGTGTTGAATGCATTTATCTTTGCGTTATGGATTCTTTGGAACACAGGGCTCATTCCGGGATGGGCAATCATAGACCCGTTCCCTTTCGGTCTTTTAACTATGGTGGTTTCATTGGAGGCTATTTTTCTTGCGATTATCGTTCTGATATCCCAAAACCGCGAAGCGCGCGTGAACGAACTTCGCGAAGAAATTGAATTGTATATCAGCACCTATGCTGAAAAAGAGATAACGAAAATAATTTACCTGCAAACGCTTCTTCTAGAGAAAAGCGGCGTCGATGTATCTCACGACAAAGAATTGCAGCAGATGCTAAAAAGCTTAGAAAGCGACGAAATCCAGTCGGAATTTGAGAAACAGATGCAGGATATTCCGAAAATACTCTAACGAATGTCCCCGAAGAAAGTCATTATTGCGCTCCTGCTTTTCGCTCTAACGGCGGTTTGGACGCCGCTGCTTTTGGGGTACGAGATGCCCAAAACCGAGACACAGCTCGCTGCGGCGGCGGAAGCGGAAGTTGCGGCGATTCCACAAGCGGCTCCCCTTCGGCTCATCATTGAACCGGACGATGGCATTCAGGAAATAGAAAAAGCAATAAATGAGGCGAAAACATCCGTGGATTTGGTTATCTACGAACTTGAGGACCCGGATATCGAGGAAGCGCTTGCTGCGGCCGAAGGCCGAGGCGTTTCCGTGCGGGTTATTTTGCAAAACGTGAGTTCCTTCGGGCGCCACCCGAATCAGGCGGCGTACGAATTTCTTAAGGAACACAAAGTACCCGTACAGTGGGCACCCGACTATTTTGCGTTAACGCATCAAAAAACCCTTATTGAGGACGGGGTACGAGTGTACATCATGACGTTTAATCTTACTCCGCAGTATTACGCAACAAGCCGCGACTTTGGCATCGTGGACGAAGACCCGAGCGATGTAGCAGTTATTGAAGAAACGTTTAGTTCCGATTGGTCAGGAAACCGCATTACCGCGAAACCCGGGCGCGATTTGGTATGGAGTCCGAACGCTATGCCATACCTGCTTTCGCTTATAAACGGAGCCGCGAACTCATTAGATATTTACAACGAAGAGATGGCAGAACCCGATGTTACCGACGCTTTGGAACAAGCGGCAAAACGGGGTGTAGATGTCCGCGTGGTTATGACGTATGCAACAAATTGGAAAGAGGCTTTGAACAGCCTCACAGCGGCGGGAGTGTCGGTCCGCACATACGCTTCTTCGGCGGATTTTTATATCCACGCAAAAGCAATTATTGCCGATCGCGAACGAGCGTTTGTCGGGTCGGAAAATTTCTCCCGTCAATCTTTGACGAAAAACCGCGAGTTGGGAATTCTTATCGCACAGAGCGGCATCATAGATTCTTTAGAAAACACATTCGAGAGTGATTATGGAAATGCCCGCCCCTACGCGGTACTTCCGGTGAAGTAGGGCGCACAGATTTAAAGGTTGGAACTATTGTAGAGCGTATATATCGGCAGGATTCGTAAATGCCTTAAACTCAAGCGCATTGCCTGCGGGATCCAAGAAAAACATAGTTTTCTGTTCACCTATCTTTCCCTTGTATCGGACTGTCGGCGGGATGACGAAATTGACACCTACTTTTATAAGAGATGCTGCTAACATGTCAAAATCTTCCGTACTTATAATCGCGCCAGAGTGCGGAATCGGGACCTCTACCCCGTCAACATGACCCATAACCGCTGGCCGGGGCCTTTCTTTGCTTATATGCCCAGATATTTGATGACCGAAAAAATCAAAATCGACCCAAGTATCAGTACTCCTCCCCTCTTTAGATTCAAGAACCCCTCCGTAAAAATCTTTTGTTTCCTGAATGCTCCTTATCGGAAAGGCGTGATGAAAAAGTCCTCTTGGTCTACCAAAAATTCCTTCTGAACTCATAGTCTAAAAAGTGTATAGAGCTGAAGCGGGGTTGTCAAAATTGAGTTTTACTGCCCGTCTGTGCGAATTGGGAACCTTAGTTCAACCAAAAATAGAAACCGGCGACTAGTAGTATCTGAATGACAATTGCCAACAAAAGTTTCTTAGCGCCCGACAATTTGAATACATACGCTGTTAAAGACAAAAAATACACCAAGACTGCCATTCCTGTAACTATTAGAAGATTTGGACCTTCGGGATCATTGAACAAGAAAAAAAGTGCCCGGGAGAACACGATGGCTGTTACGGCGAGGATTAGGAATGAAATCTTTTTTGATTCGAAATTCATACATTCATTGTACTGACTTGGGGCTGAGATGGTTACAAAATTGGAAGCTTTATTACTTCCGCAGAATCTTCTCCATAGGCCTTCCTTTCGCCAGTTCATCAATCAGCTTATCCATGTACCGGATTTCCCGCATGAGCGGTTCTTTTATATCTTCCAGCCTCACGCCGCAAATCACGCCCGTAATCAATTTGCGCGAAGGATTCAGTTTTGGAGCGCTCGCGAAAAATGATTCGAGGTCCGATTGCTTTTTTACCTGCACCTCCAGCTCTTTCTTGGTATACCCCGTTAACCAGCAAATAACTTCATCGACTTCCGTTTTTGTACGTCCTTTTCTTTCTACCTTAGCGATATAGAGCGGATAGACCCTTGCGAAAGTGATTGCGTACACTCGCTTCTTTGTTGCGTCGCTTATTGGTTTCATATTTTACACGAAGGTGGAACACTTATTTTTTGCGCTTTACTGCTTCTTTCGTCATCGAACTCAACGTTTTCATGTCCACGTCAGATAATTTGTTTATATAGAGACAACCTCCGCCGAGCTTATGTTTGCCCAATTTTGAAAGCAGCTCATTTTTCCCCTGCACCAGTTTGCCTGAGGCAAACGTGAAATCAATCAAGCCATATAAAGCAATATTTCCTGCACGCGGGGCAAAACCTATCACCATCCATTCCCCCACTTTGCCGTTTGCGTACTTGTACTTCCTTCGACCAAAACCAACAATCGACGCGCCCCACATTTCCGGCTTAGATTTTGTCGCCCTCTCCATCATGAGAGAGACGGCGAGGCAATCCTTCCGCTTCTGTACATCTTTGATTGCAGTCAAAAATTTCTTTACACTCGCCGTATTCACTTTTGTTTTTACTTCTGCCATGTAGGGAGTTGGGAGTGGTTTAAACTTTATTTGTTCGGATTAAATTCTACAACCCACTCTATACCGTACTTGTCTCTGAACATGCCGAAGTACGTTTCCCCCGCGGTATCATCGAGCGGAACCTCTATCGTTCCTCCGAGAGACAAGGCGTTAAATATTCTTTCAGTCTCTTCTTTACTTTCTGCCGCTACCTGAATTTTACTCCTGTTCTCACTCTCACTTACCCTTCCCATGAACTCGGGCACGTCGTTCCCTATAAGCATGTTCCCGTTCCCAATCGGCAGAACAATCCGCATAATTTTATCCGCGTCTTTTTCCGCAACCTGTACTCCTGGTCCGGCGATGTCCTTGAAGCGGATTATTTTTCCAAAAGTACCGCCAAAAACTGCTTTATAAAAAGTAAATGCTTCTTCGGCGTTGCCGTTAAAATTAATCCAAGGGTTTATTGTTGTCATAAGTATAATTTTAGCAAACTTACGAGCTGCCCGCCTGCCCCCGGCCGCCTACTGGTGCAGGGCACTGCACTCGCTTACGCTCGTTTGGTACGAAGTTGGAACCCTTATCACTTACCAACGTTATTAGTTACGTGGTGCGCTTTCTGTCCGTCATATCCTCCGAAAGGATAATAGATACTCTCAGGCTTAACGCGGCCGGTGAACAATAAACAAAACAAATTGGGAATTTCTGAGAACAGCCATCCGTATCCGTACTTTATTAGCCTGCGAGCCGAAACAGGAAGATTAATATCAATGAGCCCGGCCCTGCCCACTCTTGCAGCACGCATTGAATAATCCACGTCCTCCGCAAGTACAATTGCAGTATCGAAGCCTTTTACTTTTCTGAAGACATCCTTTGTAGTCAACAGACATGCTCCCGGGAAATAAGGCTTCCCCAAAAGCATCATCATTCTTTGTAATACCGGTAGCAGGTGGAATAGAAGACCAAGATGTATGCCTTTTTCCAAAGGCTGAAGCAATGGAGTGGCGACTGTGTAACGTTTCTCCGTAAATTCTGCAATAAGTTTTTTGAAATCTACTGCGGAAGAGAAGATAACATCCGCATCACAGAATATAAGCAGGTCGTGCTTGGCCACTTCAGCACCCATATTTCTTTGAAGCGAGATTCCTCGTCTGTTGCTTTGTATCAGAGCCAGAGAAGAACCATTCGAAAAAAGCGGTTGAAATTCTTTAACCACTTTCACAGTGTCGTCTTC